>CAYVDX010000445.1:0-4191 GCA_964450485.1 uncultured Calditrichaceae bacterium | reverse complement strand
ATAATGGTAAACCTAAATGATTTCTTAACTTATTTAATTTGTTGCATTTTTAGGGCATTATTTACAAATAACTCAACCACCATTTATCCCGGTTTGCTGCTTTGTAGGCATTATAACGCTTGCACAATGGGTAGAGCGCCAGCACAACACTTCCCCAAACCAGATACACAACAGCGAGATTGTAGCCATAGTTTGCCAGATTCGCGCTCATAAACGCTTTCGCGGTCAAAACCATATCTGCCCAATGCCGCCCGGCATAAAGCACGCCAAAAATCGCCAGCAGATGGACCACATAAAGGTGAATCACGTAATAAAAAACGGCACCCGCCCAATCGTCACCAGGGCATCGGACACCCGGTTTTTGATGTTTTCCGTCGCATAAAGAAACAACAGCGCCGGTCCGATGGTCATCAGCAAAAACGCCAGGGAAGGCGGGTATTTCGTCGTATTAAAAAAAGAAATGATCGAATAGCTCAGCGTTTCCCGGGGTTGCCAGGGCACAAGATCGCCGTAAAAATTGCCGGCGCGCAACACCCCAAACAATACGATGCCTCCCAGACCCAATCGCAGCAGCCATTTTTTTCGCACAGCAGCGTCGTAGCCTTTCTGGTAAAATGTGCCGAAGAGATAGCCTAAAATCATCAGTCCGATCCAGGGAAAGACCGGGTACGCGAAGAAAATAGCGCTCCCTTTTCCGAGCACACTGAGTTGCTGCTGGTGCAGCAGATACCAGGCGATACTCTGCGGCGACAATCCTTGAGCGGTAAAAGCATCCAATAAATTGTGAGCGCCGACGAACAGTATGCCGATCGCCAGCAGCGCATAGCGGGGCAGGATAATCAAACCGGACAAAACCACCATGCTGATGCCAATCGCCCAGATCACTTGCAAGATGTGCAGGCTCAGGGTCGCGTCAAATGTCCAGGCAAAATTGACCACGGTGATTTCCAGAAAAATCAACCACAAGCCGCGGGTAAGCAAAAAGCGGGCGACTTCTCCTTTGGTCTCCCGGCGGCTGGCATATAAAAATGCCGATGTGCCGGCCAAAAAGACAAACACCGGCGCGCAGTAATGGGTGATCCAGCGGGTAAAAAAGAGGAGCGGCGTCGTGGTTGCCAAATCCGTCGGATCGATATAAAATGAGCCAAAATGAAAGTAATCACGGACATGATCCAGCGCCATAATGGCCATCACCACGCCGCGCAGTAAATCGATGGATTCAATGCGATAGTTTTTCGTTTGTGTCATTCGTAAATTCCCTTTTTAATGTGATTTTTTAATCAAATTTATTTTCATCCACATCCCGGAGAAATTTGATTACGCCGTCAAAATAAAGCTGCTGATCATCATACATAGCCATGTGCCCGCCATTCGGGCAAAGCAGGTATCGCCCGTGCCGAACCTGTGACGCCACCCATTCCATGTGTTTCGGATCCATGGTGTCGTGCTGCCCGCCGATCACCAGCGTCGGCACGAAAATTTTGGATAAATCCGCCTTGCGATCCCAGTGTTTGAGTTTGGCGTCCCCGGTGACGCCGAATTCGCTTTTCCCTTGCATGGGAACATAAATATCCGGGTTGATGTGATCGAAAGAACGCGTCACCGGCTCCGGCCAATCCTGCAACGGCATGCGCAAAATGTGCGCCGGGTAATAATGGGTGGTGATCAATTCCATGTAGCGAGGATTGTCGTAATCCTGCCTGGCTTCAAAGGCTTTGATCTCCGCCAGCACAGCCGGGTCAAGCTGCGGGCCCAGCACCTCCTCGGCATACTTGATGTAATCCGGGATGGACATCATCATATTGGAAATGAGCAGCCCTTTAAGATTTTGCTGGTATTTCAGGGCGTACTCGACGGCCAAAATGCCGCCCCAGGAATGTCCCAGCAGGTAAAAATTGTCCCTGTTCAATCCCAGCGCCTCGCGTACCTGCTCCACTTCTTCCACAAAACGAGGCAGCTCCCAAAGGCTGGGATCATCGGGCTGATCGCTGTACGCGGAGCCTAATTGATCGTAGTAATAGTATTCGATTCCGGCGTTGGGAAAATAGCTGTCGGCGCATTCCCAATACTCGTGGGTCGCGCCCGGGCCGCCGTGCAGCAATAGTATTTTGATGCGGGGATTATTCCCAACGCGTTTGGTCCACACGTTGAAATTTCCCTTTGGCGTGGTAATTTCGATCATTTTCACGCCGCCGCTGAGCACATCATCTCTGCCGGTATTGTCAAAATAATCCGCATGCATGGTTTTATCCTGCCGGGCATTATTCTCCGAAACACTACAATTCTGAAAGAAGAATACGCCCGCCAGAAGCACGGAAATCAGCATTTTCATCTTGTTCTCCTCCATTGACTTGTTAATCGCATCAAAATATGACCTGTCATTTTCTCAGGTTGATGATATATCGTTACAAAAAACCGGGGAGAAAAACAATTTTTTTCGGAATTATTTTAATATTGGCTTAAGCACCGGACACATTTTTGAAAAGGGTGACTTTGAGTGAATTTGAAGCAGCGCTTCCCTGAAAATAACGTTGCGTAGCCCCGCAACGGGATAAACTCCGCCACGCAACGAGGGACAACGCTATCTAATTTTTTTTCATGTCTGATTGCAACGCAACCGGTTGTTTTTGCCTGAGTTCATCCAGCTTTTTTTCCAAAATCGGCATCAGGTTTTGAGTAAACCGGGTAGCATCACCGGCCGACAGGTGCGACCATTCCGGGCAGCGAAAATCCGCCAGCTCGGGATAGTCCTCGAAATGAATGCCGGGCGCGTCAGCGCGTACCAAAAGCTGTTCCCAAAATACCGGTCGCGGGCTGAATTTCGCCTCAAGTTCCCGCAACTCTCCGCTGGACGGAAAACGGATAAAAATCACTTGACCGCCCCGGTTTCGTATTTTATCGACCGCTTCCCGGGTGCGTTGCAAATAGTTTTCCACGGAAGCCATAAACATTTCTTTAAATTTTTCCGGCGCGATTCCCGGCGGTGGCGGCGGCGGTGTAAACAGTGGCAGCCAAATCTGTTGAATTTTTTGTGCCCGCGGGGTTTCGAAAGTGGCGTTTTCCCACATCCGGGTCTGGCGATTTTCCCACATCTTTCCAAAATACGGTGGCAGTTGCGGGGGAACCTGGGCATTGGCCCGGTTGGGAATGTCAATCGATTCCAATAATTTATTTAGCGTCAAATCCTCCTGCTGAATAAACGCGAGGCGTTTTTCAAGCTGAACGCCCAGCCAATTTCCGGAGCGCTGGGACGGCGCCCACTGTTCGTATCTTCTGACGGCATTCTTGGCCCATTCGACCGGCGGCCCCTGTGGGACGAAGTAAAGCCCGGGAACAATGCCGCACAACACCGTTCCGACAAACGTTTCGTCTTCCGCCAAATGTTCCAAAATGATGATGGGCGTGCTGCCGACGACCGCGAGTTGGAGGGGCTTTTTCGTTTCAAAATATTGCGCATAAACGTCTAAATCGAAATCAAAAAGCATTCGCGAGGAGCCGATCAGCACGGTGCGCCCGGGCGGGGATTTTTTTAACTCCGTGCGGGTCGCGGCCCACAAATCGGAGGTATCGTTTAGCGTGGGCGTGTAGCCGGCCTGTCGCCAAAAGAATTCCCACCCGCCCAGCAGCATCAAAGTGAGGAGCAGCGTTGCTACAAAATATGCCGGCCAATTTCCGCCGGGAATCGATCTTTCAAAACTGGAAGTAGATGAAGGCATTTCCCCCTCCTTGTGTTATGATTAACAGAAAAAGCATGGCAGTCCATGCGGTAACCCGAAGCCAGCCCGGCGCCCGGGACATTGCTTCTTCTAAATTGATGGCCCGCTGCGTCAGATGCACGCCCACCAATGCGGTGATTACCACGGCAACTTTCAACATACTGAGCGTCGTTAAGATTTGAGCGCCCGGTCCGGCGAATCCTAACATTGAGGCGATAATGAGACCGGCGGAAGAGAAGTCCACGGCGCGAAAGAAAACCCAGGTAATATTGATCAGAAAAAAGGTCACTAACCACAGGAAAGCTTTTGCACCCATCGTACGAACCCAAGCGGCTTGCCCGAACCGGTTTTTCAACCCGCGTTCGACGATCAGAAAAAGACCGTGCAGCCCGCCCCACACCACAAACGTCCATGAAGCGCCGTGCCACAAGCCGCCGATCAGCATCACCATCAGCAAATTGACCACGGTTCGGAG
>CAYVDX010000444.1:0-4194 GCA_964450485.1 uncultured Calditrichaceae bacterium | reverse complement strand
TGAAATGTCCATATTGCGATTTTCAGGCGCACCGGATGGATTTGCACGCTCATCTACTTGACGCCCACGAACAGGAAGTGCGCGTATTTATCCACAAGGTCACCGGAAAAATGATCTATGATTATACCTGCCCGCTGTGCAATGAAAGCTGGCGGAAACCGCTGAAAAAACGACCGGCAGCATTGCAGGACTATGTCCGGGAAATCCGCATGGTCGCGTTTGATCTGCTGCTTTATCATTTGATGGATAAACACAGCGAGGATGCCGGCGAATAAAATGAAAATCCAAAAAATCGTATATCTTTCGAAAGAAATTCCGAAAAGTGAAATTATAGCAACCATCACCCGTGAGCTACCGGTCGATGAAAAGGAACTGTTTTTCAAATGGCCGGGAATGAACCCCGATTTTACCGCGCTGCGGGCAGCCTCGCGGGACAGCGACGCGCAGCATGCCTGGCTGGTTTACGCGGAAATTGAAGAAGCCAATTTTGAAACAATCCTGCCGGATTTTTCCAGGGAGGACGCGCATTTTATCTTTATCGGATCAGTGCTTGAACATGGCTGGGAAACCGTGCCGCTCGATAAAAACGTCGCGTATTTATATGGCGAATATCGCGACGGCGATCTAAAAAGCGTGCTAAAATACGATGGAAAAATCCGGCGTTACACCATGCGAAATCACCTCATGCCGAACATCAATCGCCGTTTTAGGCGATTTGTCATCCTTTTTCCGGATCTCATTTCGTTTATCGAGGAGGGCAATTCAAATTTTCCGCGGCAGTGCTACGTTATCAGCCAGGTTGCCGCGCGAATTGCCGGAAGGGTTGATGATATTGACACAATTGCCCGGCTAAACAATGTGTCATTACACACACCGGATGATTACATTACCCTGATGGAAAAAATAGCCGGTAACAAAATACGCTTATCGCACGGGATTTTTCAAATGGAACCGCTGCATTGGCCGATTCTTCGGAAATGATGTCGTTGCTTTGGCTTGATTTTTGCTAAATTTATGCTGAAAATTAATCTAAATATTCAAAAATTTTGGGAGAAATAGTGATGGTTTGTAAACAATTGGTCCGTTTTTTAATTCCCGGCTTTCTTTTGGCTTGCTTTGTATTTTTGGGAAATATCACGGTGTTTTCACAAGAAAAAGTCCAAGAAACGGCAAAAAAGGCGGACGCGGACGCGGAAATCGACGAAGTCGTGGTGATCCGCCCCCTCGGGAATAAAATGAAATACGAGACCACTGAATTTACAGTAAAAAGCGGCATGCGCATCAAACTGATCATGGATAACATTGCCACATCCGGCGCGATGGTGCATAATGTGGTCATATTAAAATCCGACGCGGATGTCCACGCAATCGGCATTGCCGCCATCAAAGCGGGAGCTTCAACAGAATACATTCCTGAGCATGACGGCGTGTTATTCTTCACGCCCATCGCGAACCCCGGCGAAAAAACCGAGGTGACTTTTGTGGTACCGCCGCCGGGCGATTATCCCTATATTTGCACATTTCCCGGTCATTTTATGCTGATGAACGGGGTGATGCACGCCGTGGAATAAGCAAAAATGCATTAATAAAAAAAAGTGTATTTAAAAAAAACCGTCGCTCCAAATCAAGCAGGAGCGGCGGTTTTTTTATGCTAAAAATATGCTTTCGCCGAATAGATCGGCTTGGCATTATCAGTTCTTAGACCCTTTCATTTCATTCATTCCCAATGGCTCACCGCCTTTTCCGGCTTCATCCTTGCCGATGTAGTGCATGTATTCAACGGCTAAATTGTAATCTTCGCCGATCAGTTGATCTTTGTATAATTTTGCCGCGGCAATAATCGGCACGCCGTTTTCATTCACCGCGCCGTGGCAGGTTGCGCATTTCAGGGGGCCGTGGCTGCCGTCAGGATTGAGCGCCGCCGCCTGCTTGTATGTGGTAACGTCCACATTCGGCGTCACCGGATAAAGCCCGTGGATTGATTGGTGACAGGTTTGGCAGGTAAGGCCGGCGTGCCCCTTGGAGTAGCGCATCAGTGAGTATTTCCCCGGTTGATTAATGGGGAAAGCAACCCCGCCCTGGCTTTCCGTAAACGGCGCGCTGTGGCAATCCGCGCAATGCGGTTCGCCGGGCGAAAGCCAGTAATCCCGTCCGTGAGTCGCCGCTTCATACGGCGCGGCAAAGCCGTTTTCCTCGGCAAACTGGCTGGCATGGCTGGGATTTGCATCGAGAATTTTCACATTGACGTCGTTGTCGGCATCTTTGCTGATCACCGGATTTTTTCCATCGGTGGCAATCACGGCAATGGCCGGCGTCGTCCGCCCGTCCGCCGCTGATTTCCAGGTATTCAGGGTTGTGCCGGTGTCTTCGCCGTCGGCGTTTTTCACGACTTTGGGATCGAGATTTGCTTTTAATTCTTCCACGCTCATCCCGATTGCCTCGGCAATTTCTTCCAGGGAATTATCCCGCAGGGTATGCTCAGGAGCAGGGTCAAATGCTTTCCCCGGCTGAAGGTTGTCGTGCTTGTAAAGTTCGCGGGTGATGTTGTTGTGGCAGTTTGTGCACCACAAACCTTTGATATTTCCGTCTTTATCGCGCGTCACATTCTTTTTCAACCATTTGCCTATCGCGTTCAGATGCTCCGGTGTTTCAACGCCGTCTTTGTCTTTATTGGGATTGGAATGGACGTCGCGCCCAACGTAGCAGCCGCCGGCAGCGTCACGGTTATCTGCGTTGGCGTAATTGTTTTTACCGTCTGAGGCGATGGGATACCCGTCAAGACTGCGATCCTGACGATGCGCCGGATGGCAGCCCTGGCAAGCCGCGGTGCGACCCAACGCGTCCGCCATCGGACGCACTTTTTGGTGCGCAAAATGTAACGCTTCAGTCAACGCCGGTATCATGACGCCGTCTTTGGGCGTGTTGGGATTCTTCGGATCCAAATGATCGATTGGCGTGCCGTTGGGAAGTCCCAGGTCTGCGTTTGAAACGTCCTGCACTTCAACGCTGCCATCCGCTTTGTGCACGACTTTCGCGCTGTTTAACACGCCGATGACATTGTCAGCATGGCACTTCTGACATAAAACGCCATCCCGCCCCAGCCGGTTAGACGTGGCTTTGGCATTATAGTGACTGGTGAACATGGTGCCGTGTTTTTTATCGTGAATGCTCAAAATGCTGATAGCAGTACCTTTTAATTCCGCGTACCAGTCTGACGCACCGGTTTTTTTCCAATATTCTTTTTCCGCCTGCACTCTTTTCCAAACTTCCGGAAAACGTTCGTTGGCATTCATGGTTCCGTGGCAGTTATTGCAGTTCGGAACATCAATCGGCTCGGTTCCGGTATAGCTGACAACTTTACCTTTTGTATCCCGGATGGGTTCATCGGTTTCCGCGTCAACCAGCGTAACCCTGGCAATTTGGTAGGGTTGAATATTCTTTTCCGAAACGGCTTTGATGTTCCCGCCCATTTCCGTATCGAAAAATGGCGTTAACGGCAGACCTAATGCTTCCCAAATGCCCGGGTTGGTCAGCACAATCGGCACATTATCCAGCACCGGCGATTTGGTAAACACGACGGTGCCTTTTTCAGTTGAATTTCTCAGGTATCCCGACAGTCCCTGCCCGGACGGCCCGGCATCCACCGGCACTTGCAACACGGAACCGCCGACCGGAAGCTTTTTGCTGTCTTCCGAAGTGCCTTCCGGGTTGCTGCCCTCCAGGTCTTTATAAACATACAGATGATTCCAATAGGCATTGGCAACGCTTTCTCCCGGCTCGTTGCTTTTGCCGTCCCGGTCGATGTCATATTGCGCATTCCAATACGACATTTTGCTGCCCTCGGAATATGAATTGTTGTCAAATTCATACTTCAGCCGGTAGCGTTTGCCGGTGTCTTTATCCACCAAAACGGTTGGATCGGCGGGATCATATCCATCCATGAGTTGGGGCAATTCATCTTCGCTGCCAACTTTGATCACCTGCGCTTGGACGCTGTTGTATGGCGGCAGGACGCAGCAATACTCGAAATCAAAACCGGTGCAATGCATGCCAAGTTCGTAATTGATGGTGACAATGAAATCATTTGCGCCCCTGGCTTTACTCCCGGAAAAACTCGAATATACAAGCCCAAGCGATATTAAACCTAAAATAACAATACCCACGTATTTCCTCATAAAATGACCTCCTATTGAA
>CAYVDX010000443.1:0-4194 GCA_964450485.1 uncultured Calditrichaceae bacterium | reverse complement strand
AAAAAATCGATTTGCGTTTTTTCGTCAAGCCGGGACACATCCTGCCCAAAAACAGTTATCTCGCCTGTTTGCACCGGATACAGCCCGATCAAATGTTTTAGAACGGTTGTTTTGCCGCAGCCGCTGCTGCCTAAAATGATTGTGATATCATTTTGATAAGCGCTAAAATTGACGTCGTTTAGCACTTGCCGGGTTCCCAATTTGGCGCCTAATTGGCGCACTTCGATAATTTTTTGGCTTTTCTGCTCCATTACTTCGGTCAATTATTAAGTGTCTTATAAATAACTTCCTGTCACTTTTCACAAAGAAAGCAACGCCAAAGGTGTGCCTTGCGGCATCGCGTGGTTGGGAAAAAACCTCCGTAGCGGCATGACGCGCCATGCCGCTACTTTTTGAAAAACCTGGTTGATTATTGCCTGCCCCGTGGGGGCTTGTCAACGTCAGTTGAATCAATAAAAAATCAATCCTAAAAGGCTGTCGGCCAGGATGACAATTGAAATGGCGATGACAACCGCGGATGTCGTGACGCGTCCCACGCCTTCAGCGCCGCCGCGCACTTGAAACCCGAAATAGCTGCCGGTCAGCACAATCGCGCCGGCGAATATCAGGCTTTTGATCAGCCCGGTGATAATATCGCGAAAATAGAGCACCGCTTCCATGCGGCTAAAAAATATTGCCGGGGATATATCCAAATACAAATATGCCACGACAACGCCGCCGGTGATGCCCAAAATGTTTGCCAAAATCGTCAAAAAAGGGATCGTGCTGATCGCCGCGTGCATTTTCGGAACCACAATAAAACGGATGGGATTCAGCCCCATGGTGGTCAGCGCATCCAATTCTTCCGTCACTTTCATGGTGGCGATTTCCGAGGCAATGGCAGAGCCGCTGCGTCCGGCAACCAGGATTGCCGTAATGAGCGGTCCCATTTCCCGCATCATGGCAATGACCACAAGGTTTACAATAAAGACATTTGCGCCGAAGTCGCGCAATTGCGCCGCGGATTGAAGCGCCAGCACCAGGCCGATCAAAAATGACATTCCCGCGACAATCGGCACCGCGTACACGCCGATTTGCAGGGCCTGGTTTACAAACTCGCCCTTGCGATGCGCCCGGGAACGAAACAGGTCGGTGACGGTCCAATAAAAAATATCCGCGGCAAGCATGGCAAAATTTTGCAACGACTGAAAAAAGAAATCAAAGGTCTTTTCGCCGACGTTTTCCCAATACGGCGTTTTGTCAACCGGGTAGCGTGATGTGAGTTTTTCGGATGAAAAAAGCTGCAAATTTGCGCGTACTGCT
The DNA here is from genome assembly GCA_964450485.1 of uncultured Calditrichaceae bacterium. Classification (GTDB taxonomy): domain Bacteria; phylum Calditrichota; class Calditrichia; order RBG-13-44-9; family J075; genus JACKAQ01. The sequence continues at coordinate 2,892 of CAYVDX010000443.1, read as the reverse complement.
TCTGTGCCGCCAACGATTTCGACATCAATTTTTCGCCGTTTTAATTTATCTGCAATGTAATTTAATGTGGCGACGCCCGCGCTGTCAATGCGTTCCAGGCGGTCTAAATTGATTTCCAATCGCGACCCGGAAAAGACGGTTAATTCTTTTAAAATCAACCACAAAATGCGATTTACAACCGGCAGTGTAAATGCCTTTTGTAAGTAGAGCGTATTTCCTTCGAGCTCACAAGTCGCCTGGAAATCTGCACGGTTTTTCTTTGTAAAAAACTGATCCATAGCCGCCATTGTGTTTATGGCTTTTCAGCGGGTTGATTCTCCCGGGAATTTTGAAAATAAAGGGTCATTTTTTGGGAAAGCGTGTGCAGCTCCCGGGAAAGCAGGTTGCTGAGCGCGTCCGCGAAAAGGTTCATGTTTTTTTTAGGCAAGGGCTCAAATCGATTGGCGGAAAAATAGATCACAACCTTTCGCGAGTGGGTGTCCACCAACGAAAAATCAATGTGCAAATGGGCGGTTAATTTGCCGTTTTCTTCCACGGCTTCCAGTTGATAAATTTCCGTTTTTAATTGATAGTCGGGAATGAGTTTCCAAAACCGGCTGGTCGCCAAGCTAAAAATGCGTTGTTGCTGCAAGTGCCGCTCAATTTGCTGGGTGATGACTTCATCCGGTTTTACCGCCCAGCGATGATTGAGATAATAGGTTATTTCGTGCGTTTGCCTGCGAAGCGCAATTCGTTCATTGGCAAACGGCGAGGCAACGCTTACCGGCAGAATTTCACAGGTTTTTTCGGTCAACGGGGGTTTATCCAAAATGATGCTATCCGCCGGGACGGGAATCTCGATAACGTAGTATTTCCTGAGAATGGTTTTACGTCCGCAGCCGTTCCATAAAAATGCGGCGAACAGCAGAAAAAACAATATTTTTTTCATCGGCTAATCATCATCTAAGTGTTTGTCAGGTATGTCTTTATATTTTGTGCCGCGGATCAAAACCGAGGGATCATCCTGGATCAATCGCGACGTTTCGTTGAGGTTTTGGAGCGTGTTTTTAAGCTGTTTCATGCTGATGGAAAAATCCAGGCTGCCGCGTTCCAAATCGTGATCAATTTGAATAAGCAGGCGATTGGTGCGATGGATAACTTCCCCCAATTCCTCGATCAAATTCAGCAAATTTGCCTGCCGGAGTTTCAGGGAAATATCCCGGGTGTTTGACAGAATTTCAACCAGCGTGTCGCTTTGCAATATGGCGTCAAAATTTCCCGCTGCGTTTAGCAAAATCTGGCTGGTGGTATCCAGGCGTGTGGAAATCTGCCGCATCGATACCACGGTTTGAGCAATGCCGGTTCGGTTCTCGTCCAGCAGCGATCCCATTTGATCAAAAGCGGTAGCTGCCTTTTCGCTCATAACGGTGATTTTTTGCAGATTTTCCGGTTGGGCAAAGGCGTGCAGATTGTTCAAAAGGCTTTCCAGCTTTTCAGCGATCACTTCCGCTTTTCCGGTAATTTGCTGGGTAATGGAGGTGCCGGGTTTGATATATTTCCCCGGCGTGAGCAGCGCGGCTTCGTTGCTGCCGCCGCGAATCTCAATCATTTTTAAACCCGTGATTCCCACGGAAGCGATTGCGGCGCGGGCGTCTTCCTTGATGGGCGTTCCCGGCTCAAGCGCAACTTTTACAATAATACGATTTACGTCTGTTGGGTCAATTTGAATGTTTTCGATGCTCCCGACTTTTATTCCCAGGTATTTAACCACGCTGCCGACGTCAAGCCCGCTCACGGAAATGCCTTCGTAGGCGATGTAGTAAATATCTTTTTTCTGAAAAAGCCGTTGGCTGGTGAATACAGCGATGAGCACAACCAGGGCAATTGAACCGATGATAAAAAAAATTCCCAGGCGAATTTTCTGCGCGCGCGTTGGCATGATTGGTCACACTGTTTTCTGTTTTTATCAATTTGCAAAGAATATTTAACATTCACAAACTGTTTTTGGGTATTTTTCTGTTTTCATCGCTGGAACTCCCCACTTTTGGGTACGGATTTTTGGGTGATTTATCTGTTATTTGTGCGAAATCAGTCACTCTGCGAGGTAAAATTATGTTGTTGAATCATTTTCTCCGTTCATTTTTTTTGATTTTATTGAGTTTGCAATTTGCGGTTGCCCAGGGGGAATGGCAAACCCGCGCGCCCATGCCGACCGCGCGCAAAGAGATTTCCAATGCCGCCGCGGTGATTGACGTAAAAATATATGTCGTTGGCGGCGTCGTCAGTAACGGAACAATCACCGATGTGCTGGAGATTTACGATCCGGTGACAAATTCCTGGACAACCGGAGCGCCCTTGCCGCTAAAAGTCTGGCGAGCGTCGGCTGCCGCCGCAAACGGAAAATTTTACGTGTTCGGCGGGTATCAGTCACTCGGCGCTTTCCCGTTTAACCCGTCCAATCGCGTGTTTGAATACGATCCGGCGCAAAATTCCTGGACGGAAAAAGCCGCGATGTCACAAGCGCGCGGGACCAGCGTTGCCGTTACTGTTGCCGGAAAAATTCACGTGTTGGGTGGTGCAAATAATTCTCCCTTGAATTTACACCGGATTTTTGATCCGGTTGCAAATAGCTGGTCGGATGCGCCGCCCATTCCCACGCCGCGGTCGGGATTAACAGCCGTTGCCATTGGAGATAACATTTACGTTGCCGGCGGCTACATCCTTTCCGGCGGCGTGGTTGCGCAAGACGTTTTGGAAGTGTTTTCAATCACGAACAACACCTGGGAATCTCGCCAGCCCTTGCCGCTTCCCCGCCTGGGCATTGCCGCGTCGGTAATTCGCGGAAAAATGTATGTGTTCGGCGGCACGCCGGATACGCCGGTCTCACGAACGCTTGAATATGATCCGGTGGCG
>CAYVDX010000442.1:0-4202 GCA_964450485.1 uncultured Calditrichaceae bacterium | reverse complement strand
CAGCCCCCGGAAATATTGAACAGGCTGCTAAACTAAAGGATAGCTTAAAAGGATTAAAAGATCTCGGACAAATCCACGCCTACCCGGCGGTAGAACAAGCCGCCGAGCAATTGTTAGTGATCTTTAATCAACTTCACTTGGAAGGCCGCACGTTTACCCAGGCAGATCGCCCGGTTTTGGAATCGCTCTTTGATCAATTGCCGCTTTATGTGGATGCAGCCATCGCGGAAAATGACGCCGAACAGCGCGCAACGATCAATGCAACCGTTGAAGAACTTCGATCAAACCTGCTCAATATCGAACCGGTTTCCACCGTTGTTTCGGCGGAAACGCTTGAGGGCGCCTTTCAGGATGTCGTGATGCGCTATGCTCGCAACATCCAGGGATACCTGGAATCTCCGACCGGCGATGATGCGCCACTATCGAGCCTCTTTGACAACTTGCGTTTTTGGAACGATCTGCTGCTGCCCAAGGGCGCCAACCAAACCCTTGACCTGGTGCAGACGCTTTTGGAAAAAGACCAGCTGGAAAATTTGAGCGCCGCGGATCGTCAGCTCGTTTCGGACATCGTAAAAAGCTGGGAAACGGCTTATGTAAATCTCAGCGACGGGATGTGGCATGATTATGCCAGTCAATTAAGTGCGTTGTTAACTCCGCCTGCCGGCGAAATCACCGTTTTGGAAGCACGCGAGGCGTTCGAGACGGTCACGATGCAACAATTAGCCCATCTGCAAACGGCAATAGAAGATTCGAGCCAATTGCCGGAATTTTTGGCGACTTCCTTTCCGCGATTTTTATCCACATTCGCAGAAAACTGCGCATTGATTGAACACGCTTCGTTGCAAGACCTGTCTGTAAAAATTCAGGAGCAACTAACAACCGTGGATATTGCGGAAATTTCTGATCACGAAACCACCGCGGCGGCTTTAAAACAGTTTTTGGAAAATTTTAAAACACAAATCCCCACGGATGCGGCCCCCGGGAACAATGAAATATTACTTGGCGAATTTCAACAAATTTTTACACCAGAAGCTGAAAAAATCCCGGTATTAGAGGAGCAAGAAACGTTGGAAACCGCGGAAGAGCTACTCGAATTTGTTGAAAAGCAGGAAGTCAGCGATACCGAGGAAATCGCGGAAAGCGACGAAGATATTTTTGAACTGTTCAAAACCGAAGCATACAGCTACATTTCTCAATTGCAAACGCAATTGGATTCACTGGAAGCGAACAGCGACGACCTTGACGGCTGGCGACAATTTGGGGTCACGGCCCACACGCTTCGCGGCTCGGCAAAAATGATCGGACGGGAAGATATAGTCGATCTTTCCGACCCCATTGACCGCACGGTTGATTTGATGGAAAATGGCATTGTTTCGCCTGATTTAAAACTCGTGAATATTTTTCGCAGCCTTGTCGGCGCTATTAGTGAACGGGTTAACGGCAATGAAATTGATCAGGAAGCGGTGTTGAGCGATCTCGAAAATTACCTGACATCAACGTCAGCGGTTACAGAGCCGGGAGCGGCTGAATCGGGTATTGAATATATTTATTTATCCGAGCAAGACCCTGAATTGCTGAATATTTTTCAAAACGAAGTTGCCAGCAATTTTGACGTGGTGGAGAAAAACCTCACCAACCTGGAGAAATTCACTTACGACAAGGAAGCCGTTCAGCAAGTTGAACGGGCGGTACACGAAATCCGCGCGGCTTCAAAAATGTTGGGCATCAGCGAAATCGCCTCCATTGCGGATAAGCTTGAGACGATCTTTGAGAAAATGGTTCAGGGGCAAATCGATGATTACAAAACCGCGATTCCGGTGACCCGCCGGGCAATGTTTATCATTCGACAGCTCACTGATGAGTACAAAGTTCGCAAAGAAATGTATGACTCCGCGCTGGCAAACCTGAAAGCCGTTGAATCCGGCGTCGCGCCCGAAGAACCGGTGGAATTTGAAGCGGCGGAAATGGAAACGCCCGAACAGCCCGTGACAGAATTGTTCGAAGAACCGACTGAAGAACCCGCGCTATTTTCAAGCGAAGAAGCGGAAACAGCCGCCGTTGAAGCGCCTTCGGAAGCACCCGGGGAAGACCGGCGTGAAGTGACGGAACAGGTGTTGAGCCTTTATTTGCAGGAAGCCCGCGAACAAAGCGATGATATCAATTATCTGTTGCTGAAATTAGAAAAAGACCCCGGAAACCAGGAACTCCAACATCATTTGATGCGCTGCATGCACACCTTGAAAGGCTCTTCGGGAATGGTGTATGCCGATCACATTGAGTCGCTTTCCCATCGCAGCGAAGACATTCTGGAAAAGAATATTCAGGATGGGAAAACCCTTGAACCGGCGCTTTTTGACCTGCTCTTTGAGGTGATGGATGAGATCAAATACATTCTGGATTCGCTGGACTCGACCGGCAAGGAAAAAACTAAGAATCACGACGAACTATTTTTAAGACTTGATAACTACTTCCGCGGTTTGTTAGCAACGGAAACCGCTGAACCCACATTGGATGAGGCTGGAGAACTCGTTGAAGAACCGAAAGAAGCGCTTGAAGAACCGCAGGCCGAAGCCAGCGAGGAAGAGACGAGCGAAGCTGTCACGATGGTTGAAGAAACCGCGCCGGAAGCGCCCAAGCGGGATACTTATCTACGTCTCAAAATCGACAAAATGAATCACATGCTCAACCTCGCGGCTGAATCGGTGATCGGCAACAACCAATTCAAAAATCAGCTTGACGGGTTGAAAGGCTTTATTCCCATGCTGAATTCCAACCTGAAACTTTTCCGCGACACTGAGGATTATTTAGACAATATCGTGCGAGAAAGCCTCGAAATTCAGGAAAACCTGGAGATTGGGCAGAGCACAGCCGCGCTTACACCCGAAGCATACCGGAAACAGTTTGACAGCATGCAACGCGTCCTGAAAAACCTGCGCACATTGCAGGATGAAATGACTTCAATCGCCCATATTTTGAAGGAAAATACCAAAACGTATGATGAAAATCTTCAAAAACTTGGCAAGCTTGGGAATGAGTTATTAGACGAAATCATGCAGGCGCGACTGGTGCCGATCAACATGCTGTTTCAGCGTTTCCATCGCCCCATTCGCGATCTGGCGCGACGGTTGAAAAAACAAATTCGCCTGAACCTGAAAGGCGAGGAAACAGAACTTGACCGCACGCTGGTTGATGAACTGTATGAGCCGCTATTGCATTTGATCCGCAATGCGATTGGTCACGGTCTGGAAACGGCGGATGAACGATCAGCAGCCGGCAAAGCCCCGGAAGGCTTGTTGCAAATTACCGCCACCCGCGATCGCAACCAGGTCATCATCGAAGTCAAGGACGATGGGCATGGCATTGATGTCAACGAAGTCAAGCAAGCAGCGATTCAGAAAGAATTACTCACCGAGGAAGACGCCGAACATCTAAGCGACCAGGAAATTTTTGATTTCCTGTTTTACCCGGGGTTTTCCACGGCAAAAGAGACCACGTTGCTGTCGGGTCGCGGGGTTGGGCTGGATGCGGTTAAAGCGCAGATCGAAAAAGCAAAAGGCGATATTCGTTTATATACCGAATCCGGCAAGGGAACGACGTTTAGCATTCGCGTGCCGATCTCCCTATCGGTAATCCAATCGATGCTCGTGGATGTCAACGGACATGTTTACTCAATTCCATTGTTACAAGTGGAAGAAACATTGAATGTCAGCGGGCAGGATTTACCGCGGGAAGATGACCGCCATTTTATACGCTACCGGGAACGCAAAATACCGGTGATGCAGCTTAGCAAATTGTTAAAAATGAAAGATCAGCCGGAATCGACTATTTCCGCGGACGCCAATTACCCGGTCATTATGGTGCAGGATGAAGGAAATCGCGTTGCCTTGCTCGTCGATAAAATTATTCGCCGGGAAGAAATTCTGATTAAATCACTGGGGCCGGGATTACGCCGCCTGAAATTTATTTCCGGCGGCTCCATCATGGCTGAGGGTCAGGTCGTGCTGGTGCTGGATATTCCGCAGATTATTCAGGATATCCTTAAAGGCGCCGGAACGGATGAAAAAAACGCAACGAAACCGGCGGAAACTCCGCGCGCGCCAAAGACCGGCGAAAAACGCCCGTATAATCGTCACAAAACAATCGAAGGACGCAAACCGGTCGCGCTGATTGTCGATGACTCGTTGAGTATTCGCAAATACCTG
>CAYVDX010000441.1:0-4204 GCA_964450485.1 uncultured Calditrichaceae bacterium | reverse complement strand
GCGGTGGCAAATCAACGCGGCGGAAAACGCGGCGATTACTTCGGTGCTGAATCAAATTCGCGGCGCGCGCGAGGAAAAAACGCGCCTGCTGAAATCGTTCAGCGAAGTCGGCAAGCGGGTTGATGAGGGCGAAGGCAGCGGGCCGGACATGCGAGAATTCCAGCGGCAAACCCTGGCGCTGAATAACCGGCTGAGTCACTTAACGGCAAAACTCAATGCGCTGGTGGACACCTCTTTTGTATCGGTCAACATCTCCCGCCGCGCGCTCGACGCGAATGCCGCCACGCCGGCGGATACCAGCGTCGGCACGGTTCGCACCAATGTTCGCATTGCCGAACCCGCGGGCGTAAGCGTTACCAGCATCGCTTTTGCACAGCCGTTTGTTTCCACCGGGCAAGTGGTGAATTTAACGGTGCAAGCCGAATTCAGCGGCGAAGTGATTGAGCAAAAGGCCCGCATTTTGGACATCGGCGCGTTTGAATTGGTCGATGGCGATTCCGTGCGAACTTTTGACGCAAACGGTATGGCGCGTTGGGCCGTTCGCGCCCCGGCAACACTTTCACAGCCCACGGAAGCGCTGTCCGCCAGCGTGCTCGTGCAAGCACAGGACCAAAATAGTGATCCGAACAATCCGTTTATCGCCACAACTCAGGATACGGCGCAGGTTACTGTCGAGCAGAAAGCGCAATTGGAATTTGCGACGCTGGGCGGTTCGTCGATTGGACTGGCGCAAAACCAGGATTTTTCGATCAGCGTCAAAATCATAAACACCGGCGCGGCGGATGTCCAGGGGAGCGGGGTTGTGCGGCTGACGATTGGCAATTCGTTGTTTCTGTTGGATGCGAATACGCCTTCCGAACAAAATTTCACGATTGATAGCGCCACGGACAGCGCCAGCGTCACCTGGCGATTGACCTCACCGGCGACGAACAATAACACCACCGCGACCATTGAGCTCATCCAGGTTCCCTTTGATGAAAATACTTTGGCAGCCGCGGGCGTGAACAACAATCGTCTGACCGTTGATATAAATATGACGCCGATCAGCCTGGAAGCGAGCAGTATTTCCGGCATTGCCGTGCAAAACAGTTACGTGCAGGGACAGAACAATATTGCGGTGCTGGGCCTGGCGCTCAGGAATCCCAATCCCGGCGAAAGTTTGCAGATTGACAGCCTGCAATTGGTGGTGACCGACGGCTCGTCCGCCACGCCGGTCGTTGATATTGAAAACCTGCTCCGCCGGGCGGAGGTGATCAGCTATGATTTTTATTTGCAAAATCCCGCCGGCGCAGCGTCGCCGCCCGATCAAATCACCCAGCGCAGCGTGGATGTTTCCACTGGCAATCCCTTCCGGCTGGTGTTTAATCCGCCGCGAAATTTGCCGGCCGGCGCGTCGGACAGCCTGGTGATTCGCATTGATTTAACCACTGAAAATATCAACCGGAATTTTAGCGTCAGCCTGAACAATGTGTTTGCGCAGGGGGAATTTTTAAATGTGGCTAATGTGACCGATCCGTTCGGCACGCCGCTCATCAATTCGGCGGCGTTGAAATCCGACCCGATCACCATTCTGTCCGATGCGCCGGAAAAGATTTTTCGCAACTATCCCAATCCCTTTGGCATGGCAACGCAAGTGCCGGGGGCCAGCGGAACCGGCATCACCCAATTCCGGGTGTTTATGAACAGCGCCGGCAGCGCAACGCTGTCTATTTTCACTGTCACCGGGCGGCTGGTCTGGCGCGAAACCCAAACCCTGGGCGAAGGACTGAACCCCCGCGCATTCACCTGGAATGGCTTGAACGGGCAGGGCAAGCGCGTGGTAAACGGCGTGTACATCGCCATTTTGCAAGCCGGCAGCCAGCAGTTCCAAACCCGCGTGGTGTATTTAAAGTAGAGACGGATTGCATCCGTCTCAAATCTGTTGCCGGAATAAATACCGTTGAGACGAATCGCATCCGTCCCGGTTTACCGGAATAAAAATACCGTAGAGAGGGATTGTATCCGTCTCAAATCCGCAGAAGTAAAAAGGAAAAAGTTATGCGTATTTATTCTTTTCAGCGAGAACATTTCGCATCATTTTACAGCGTTTTTCTGACGCTGCTAATGTTCGCAAGTGTCCCCATTTCCGCGCAGGAAGGGGACGCCGGCCTGCAAAATCCCTTGCAGGAGTTGGGCGCGGGCGCAAAGGCGCTATCGCTGGGCAGCGCGTATGTTGCCCTGGCAGACGATCCATCCGCGGTCTTTTGGAATCCGGCCGGTTTGGAATTTGTGCCGCGCGTTTCCCTCAGCCTTTTTCACACCCAATTGGGGATTTCCGGCCTGAGTTACGATTTTATCGGCTTCGCTTATCCCACCCTGCAATTCGGCACCATCGGGGTCGGCTATTCGCGCATCGGCGTGGACAACATCCCGGTGTCAGACGTTTTCGGACAAATTGTCGATGAAAATTTCACCTTCGATTACAGCGAGATTTACATTGCGTACGCGAAAAAAATATTTTGGGGACTAACGCCCGGTTTCACGTTCAAAGTGCATCGCCAATCTTTCTCATTTAACGGGCAGGATAACAGCGCCTTTGGCCTGGACGGCGGATTGTTGTATCGCCCCCACGCGGAAGACGGGTTGATGAGCAATTTGTCGGTGGGTTTTCATTTTCAGAATCTCATCAAACCGGAAATCAATTTCAGCGCAAATAGCGACACGCTTCCCAAAAAGCTTTCCATTGGGGTGATGAAAGGCTTTCCGGTAGGTTTGGCCGGAAAATTGAACCTGTTGTTGAGTTTTGACCAGGTCACCGGTGAAGGCGGAAGCATTCACACCGGGGCGGAGTATTCCTTTCGCAATCGCGGCACGCTCCGGGTGGGTTATGACCGGGATGTGCCGTCGTTCGGCGCGGGCATCCGGTATAAATTTGTCAACATTGATTATGCCTTCGGCAGCACCCCCGCGGACGTCGGTTTTAGCGCCCAGCATCGCTTTTCGCTGACATTTAATCTCGGCAAATCCCGCGAGGAAAAAGTCCTGTTGGCCGCGGAGGCCCGCCGGAAACGCGAGCAACAACTGGTGGAAAGCACCGTGGCGGCGGAACGCCAGCGTCGCATTGCCGAGGGCATGAAAAAAGGGAAGGAGTACCTCGATAGCGGGCAATATTTTGACGCTTCGGTAGAATTCCAGCAGGTGATCGGGGAGGATCCGTTTAACAAAACCGCCAAGGCCTTGTTCGATGAATCCCAGGAAGCCATCGAACGCGAATTTCAGAAACGCCAGTCAACAGCGCTTGCCCAGGCGGCGGATTCGGTTTTGGAACAAGAGAATCAACGCCTGATCGATCTCTATTTTGCGCGAGGTCGCAATTACCTGCAAAACAAGCAATACACCGACGCATTGATCCAGTTTAACCTGGCGCTTGAACGCCGCTCGGATGACCCGGTGCTCCAAAACGCCGTTCAAACGACCCAGCGGCAATTGAACCAGGAAATCAAAACCCTGGTGTCGTCCGCGCGGGGCCAGTTTCAGCAGGGAAATTATTCCGACGCCTTGCGGGTATTGAGCGAAGCCCTGGTGCTGTCGCCGGAAGCGGATGCGCCGGAAACCCAGGCATTAAAAAATGAAATTAACTCATTGACCAAACGCATTAAATTGCAGCAATTTACCATTCGCGGGCTGGCCTTGCTAAAAGTCGGGGAATTGCAGGAGGCATTGGAAGTTTTCAAGGAAGCATTGGCGCTCGACCCGACCAACGACGCGATCCGGCAATATTTTGAGCAAACACAGATTGAATTGGGCGGAAAACGCGAGAAAATGGATCCCGAATCAGAGCGGCTTTATTTTGAAGGCACCGAGCATTTCTTAGCCGGGCGCTATGAGAAGGCGCTGGAAATATGGAAAAAACTGGCGGTAAGGTATCCTTATAATAAACGCCTGAAGGATTCAATCCAGATCGTCGAAGATCGTATTAAGCGGCAACAGAAACAGTAAATTTTGCATCGCAATAAGAAAAAAGTTTGGTATTGTGCGATTATAAACATAACTTACACAAATGATTTTTAAAGCGATACATTTATATGTTTAAAAATATTTCCAAGGAAGAAATTACAGTTCCGGCAACGATGGACCAGCTTGCCGAAGTGCGGAATTTCATCGTGCATATCGGCAGGAAGTATAAAATTGCCGATAAAATCGTCAATTCATTTAAATTGGTAGC
>CAYVDX010000440.1:0-4211 GCA_964450485.1 uncultured Calditrichaceae bacterium | reverse complement strand
CCGGGTGAAATTCTTTTGATTACCCCTTTTTTTATTAATCTTTCAATTGATTTTGTTGCGGATTGATATTGCTTTTGATTTAATTGAAGTTCTTTATAAGTAAAGGTTTCCCCTTCCTTAATTTTTCTTATTTTTTCTTCTATACTCTTTGCTACACTCATCATATTGCAAAGATAATATATTTTTAGAATATGTCAAGTATTTTCCATGTTTTACTTGACGTTTTTTAATGAAGTCCAACGTTCGTATATAGCTATTGCTCTTATCCCGCTATATGGGGCGTATAAGAACAATTGTATATATTTTTCATTTATCATTACAGGTTCTCTTTCTTACACATAACATATTGTTTTTATGGGTTGTGTCAGCCCCATCGGAGCGTTTTGTGCCAGGGCGGGGGTGGGTAAAGAAACACCTGAAAACCCCCAGGGGCTTTTCCCGACGCCGAAGGTGTTTCTCTTTGAAATTCAACAACAGGTTTTCGTCTCGTCAAAACCTACTCAATCCGATCGCGGATGGGGTAGGTCACATTTTCAGCGTGATTCGCGGACAGCATCTCCGCAACCAGACCGAATCCCACAAACTGAATGCCCACAATCAACAGCAGAATGCCCAGGAAAAACAGCGGCCGCTGCTTGATGGCCTGCCCCATTAACCACAGCACGGAAAGATACGCCTCAATGACAAATCCCGCCGCAAAGGTGACGAATCCAACCATTCCGAAAATGTGCAGCGGGGAGGTTTTGAAGCGCGTTAAAAACAGCACGGTCATCAGATCAAAAAAACCGTTGAAAAAACGGGCCGCGCCGAATTTGCTTTTGCCGAATTTGCGGGCATGATGCGTGACAATCAACTCGCCAACCCGGAAGCCCTGCCAATGCGCCAACACCGGCAAAAAACGGTGCATTTCGCCGTAAACCTGCAGCGACTCGATCACTTCCCGGCGATAGGCTTTCAATCCGCAGTTAAAATCGTGGATCTTGATGCCGGTGATTTTTGAAGTGACATAATTAAACACCCGCGACGGCAGCGTTTTGGTGACCGGGTCGTGTCGCACCTTTTTCCAGCCGGAAATCATATCAAATCCTTCATTGAGTTTGCTCAACAGATGGGGAATTTCGGTCGGATCATCCTGCAGATCGGCGTCCATGGTGATGACAAACTTGCCGTTCACCATTTTGAAGCCTTCCGAAAGCGCCGGGCTTTTGCCGTAATTACGCCGAAACCGGATGGCCTTCAACATGGGAAAATCATTTTTCAGGGATTTCAGGATCTCGAAGGTTTTATCGCGGGAACCGTCGTCGATCACGATGACTTCAAAGGACATTTTCAGCGGCGCAACCGCTTCGTGGATCCGTTTGAGCAGTTCCGGCAGCGAAGCATGTTCGTTATACGCGGGAATAACAATGGATAGGTCCATGGGCAGAATTAGTTCAGGTTGAGCTGTTCGACTTTGCTGCTGATTTTAATGGCAAACTCGTCGGGGTCGAGCGGTTTATTCAGGGCAATGCTTTTATAAAAAATGGAAACGCGCTCGCGCTGATCCAGCATGGTAATTCGGATGAGCGTGGGCAGGTAAATATCGTCGATGACGCGGTAATTTTTAAAATCCTGGCGCATAAATACCCGCGATTGGCGCAGGGCTTCCACCGCTTCCAACAGCCCCAATTCCGGGTTGACGATAAAGCGATAATAAATGTCGTCGTCATTGCGGTGCGCGGAGGTGAAAACGCCGTTGGCGCGGTCGATCAGCGTCAGTGAGTCTTCCACCTGCCCGGCGTAACCCAACACGGTCTGTTTTAGCTCGCTAAAGGTGATATTGGTCTGCAAAAAGCGATTCAAATAGGGGTCGTCCAGGCTGCCGGCGGTAAAATGATTTTCGTATTGATTATACCAGATAAAGCGTTTTTCCCCGACGAAAATTTTGCCCACATCCAGACCCAGCGGCCCTTCGGCTTTCATAAAAAGCTTGTCCGGGCGGCCCCAAACCGTTTTTGTGCTGACATTCCCGCCGCCGTTCGGCGACTCCAGCGTCAGCCGGGCCTTTCCCTGGAATGTCAAAATATTTTGGAAATTTTGGCGATATTTTGCCGGCCACTCATCCAGGCTTGTGACAAAGGGGGCAACGTTTTCCACGGCGACGCCCACGCCGCTGCTTTTGACGCCCCCGGCGCAGCCCGACATTAAAAAAAATACGCCGGCGCTTAACGCAATTGCCAACATTTTCACGGGCAATAATCGAAATAGTGTCATTTTTAGTGTTCTCATGTCGAAATTTTCGGATTAACAATGTTAAATAATTTTGTCATAATCAGAATGCCTGCCAATCCAAAACCAAATTAAATTGCGATCTTTTTCAACCGCCAGCGTTCGATAATCTAATCCAATCCTTACCGACCAAAAAGGGTTTACTTTTTTTAAATAATAGTGAGGGATGGTAAGGATTATTTTTCAATATTTCAAAATTTTTATCAGCTAATTTTTGAATTGCCCTTGGCCGTTTTTGATAGAATTCCCAAAATTTTGGCGATGTATAGTGTCTCACAATTCCTGGCACTTGCCTTCTTTGAAAGCCAACAACGCTTCATCGGCCATTTTATCAAGTTTACCGGCTTTAATATCCGCTTCCAACTTCTCATCCCAAATGGCTGCATCAAACGCAAAATACCATTTCCGAAAGCGGTGTTGCTCTGCTTTGGATAACTTTTTGACAGCTGCTTTTAATTCTTCAACACTCACGATAACCTCGTTTGTCAATTGAATGATGAATAAATATAAAGCTAAAAAAGCATTTTTTAAACAAGTTTCTAAACAGAACCGGCGTCGGTTAACGCGCATTCAGCTTTGTTTTCAGGGCGTCATTTTCCGGGGCCAGGCGCAGTGCGTTGTTCCAGTATAGCCGGGCTTTTTCCATGTCGCCGAGCTTTTGATACACATCGCCCATGTGCTCGACAACTTCGGGATTTTCCGGCTGAATTTCCAGGGATTTCAAAATGTCATCGCGGGCCTGCGCGTAATTGCCCATTTTGTAGTGAATCCAACCGGCAGTGTCGTAATACGCCGCATTGTTGGGTTCAATCTGCAAGGCCCGGCGCACCATTTCCAGGGCGCGCTCCAGTTGAATGCCGCGCTCGCTTAGGGAATAGCTGTAATTATTCAGCAGCAGCCCATTGTCGGGAAAATTTTCCAACGCCGCGGAATATAGCGAATCCAATGGCGGATACATGTGCAATTGATCATAAACCAGTCCCAGCGTGACAATGGTATTCAGGTCTGAGGGATCGCGTTGGTGAGCCTTTTTTAACGGGGCAATCGCGTCCGAATAGCGGTTTAGCTGCTGCAGGGCATTGCCGTAGAGCGAAAGCAGGCTTTGATCATCGGGAAGCGTTTTTAGCGCTTTTTTTAGCAACGCGGCGCATTTCCCGAATTCTCCGGATTGCAGGTAAATCACCGCCAGAAATTCCCAGGCGCGCGGGTTTTGCGGTGAAATGCGGGTGAGTTCCTCAAAATAGGTTTTTGCTTCGTCCAGCATGTTTTGCCCGGCGGCAATCCGCCCCAACAGCAAATTTGCCCGGGCCCGGCGTTCTTCATTTTTCAACAACGGCAGCGCGGCTTGACGGGCATTATCAAGCTGATCAGCGTAAAAATAGCCTTCGGCCAACAGCAGACGGGCAGTGTAATTGGCACTGTCCTGTTCGACCAGCCGCTTAAAGGTATTGGTCAACCTGTTCCAATCCCGGCGTTTCAAAAAAAGCACGTAAAGCTGGTTCAGGGCTTTTTCATTGCGCTTATCAATCCTCAACGCCTGTTGATATGCCTTGATCGCGCCGGAGGTATCATCGGCAAATTCCAGGGTGGTGCCGCGCAGCGTCCAGCTTTCCGGAGCGTCGGGGCGAATGTCCAGCAGTTTTTGGGATAGCGCCAATGCTTTATCCACTTTATCAAACTGCATGTATAATGACCAAAGCTGCACGCTCGCTTCTTCTTCGTAGTCCAACAGTTCCACTAATTTTTCCCGCAGGGCAATCAGCTTTTGCGCCTCGCCGGCCCGGGAATACAGGTAAATAAGATTTGAATAAACGGTTTCATTATAGGGATCAACCTCAACCAACCGTTCGTAATAAATTGCCGCGTTTTCAAAATCTTTTTGTGAATAATACGTTTCGGCAAGATAGTGGAGCGTTTCTTTATCAGTTGGGTTGAACCGCAAG
>CAYVDX010000439.1:0-4217 GCA_964450485.1 uncultured Calditrichaceae bacterium | reverse complement strand
AACGGCAAAACCGAGCTTTATCGCGCATTATTGCACTACCTGGCGACGTAGAACGATCAATTTGAGATTGCCCGCGGCAAGCGGGGGATGGTGATGACCGTTTTCACGCTGCCCGGCTACGACGTTGTTTTCAAGCTGATAAAGGATCGTTTTGAATATCCCAAAACCGGCACGCGGCAGACTGTGCTGCAAAAGTATCGCCTGGTGTTCAAGCACGACCGCGCCGGCCGCTTGATCGACGCACAGGAGTTTGAATATCTTCAATTCTCAAAAAGCCGTTTTTCCGCTGAATTGCTGGAAGAGTTGCTGCGCGTTGCCAAAAACACGGTAATCGTGGAAAACGATTCGGTGATTATCAAGCATTGCTACGTGGAGCGGCGCATGATTCCCCTGGATATTTACGTCGAGGAAGCCACCGAGGAAGCCGCGCGCCGCGCCGTGGTCGATTACGGCAATTCCATCAAGGATATGGCCGCAACCAACATTTTTCCCGGCGATATGATGCTCAAAAACTTCGGCGTAACCCGGCATGGGCGGGTTATTTTTTACGACTACGACGAACTATGCCTGCTGACGAGCTGCAATTTCCGCCGCGTGCCAAAATCACGCAGCTATGAAGACGCGCTGGCCTCGGAGCCGTGGTTTTCCATTGGCGAAAATGATGTTTTCCCCGAAGAATTCCGGCATTTTATGGGGTTAACCGGCGAGTTGGAAGAAGTATTTTTGAGCAAACACGCGGATTTACTTTCGGTCGATTTCTGGCAGAACATGCAATCGCGCATCGCCGCCGGTGAGTCAATTCTCATTCTGCCTTATGATGAAAGCAAACGGTTGTGAGCAGAATTTGTGCCGGTTGCTTTCACGGCGTATAATTAATCTCTCCTGCTTTACCCCTTTCCCGACAACTTAATTTTAACATGTAAATTCCCATCCTTCGCATGTGTGTTTGGTTATCGCACAATTTGCGCCCTCGTGCACGATCTGCGTCATGTTAACGCTTTGTTAAAAAAAATCAGAAATGTATCTATTTGTAAATAATATATTTAAAGCATGTCTCCTTTATTGGCACAATAATTGTTTAACCACAAATTGGTTAGCCACTAAATTAATTTCTGAAAATTGTGCCCCTGCTTGATGGATTTCCATTCGCTGTTAATCAAAGAGGGTAAATTACAAAAATGAGGAGAAGAAATGCGCAATCCAACCAATTTAACCAGAAATGCTTCATTGTCAACAAATTCAAAAACGGGAAGGCGCAGCCTGCTTTTCCATTGGTCTGGAATAATCATTTTTTTGATGTTGTCTTTTTCGCTGAAAGTATCTGCCGATGACATTGCAGACCTGCTTAAACGCGCTTATGCGCACTCCTGGGAAGGTAAATTTGTTTCCGCTGAAAATGAATTTTTAACCGTCTTATCCCAACAACCGGAAAATCTGGATGCGTTAAACGGGCTGGGTTACACCTATGCCTGGTCTAAACAGTTTAAAAAGGCGAGGGTACGGTTTACGAAAAGTTTGAAAGTCGATCCCGATAACCTTTCCGCCCAGAAAGGGTTGGCATTTATTGCGTTTTGGAGCGGGCACAATCGTGAAGCGATCAATTTATTCTCACGGTTGATGGAAAAATTTCCACAGGATGCAGAGATTGCCGCGAGTTTGGGGCATGTTTACCTGACCGAGGGCCGGCAGCGCGCTGCCCGAAAAGCGTATCGCAAGGCGCTGGCGATCGATCCTGATCGTCAGGATGCCATCGACGGGCTTGTTGCCATTGCGGAATCACCCCCATTGCTGGATATTGATTTTCGAGTTGGATATACAAGTTTTGAGCAGGAAAACGGTCTGGGTATTCGCGGCAGTAATATCGGATACTGGCCAAACCGGGATACCAAAGTTTGGCTGCGTTTTGACAATTCGTTAAGCCTTGACAATTCCGTCCTGTTGCGTGCAGATGAGTCAGTTAGCGCCTTTTATGCCGGTTTGTTCAAAAATTTTGGCGGCCGGGTATTTGCAAACATCGAAATCGGACGCCGCAGCTTGCGCGGGGAAGATCAAATGATATATCAAATCGAACAAACCGCTTTCCTGACGACCTCAACCTTTATCAAGACCGGGGTAGTTTTTATCACACATTCAGAAGATAACAGAAATGTTGATTTTAGTTTGTTGGGCGGATTTGGTAAACGACTGCTTCCGAAATATACTGTTGAACCGGTTTTCTTTTATACCCGCAATGATGATTCAAACAGCACGGAAAGCCGCCTCATTATTAATAATGATCTAACCCTGTCCTCCAGGTTTAAGCTTAATGGCGGTATCGGGTTTGGACGCTTATCGACGCCATTGGACGAACAATCCAGCAACATAACAACCGGTTTTCTTCAGCTTAGTACTTTGCTTAACCCTTCCCATCGATTGTTTTTTCTGCTGCGACACGAGTCACTGCCGTCACAATCATTCTCAGTGGTTTCCCTGGGCTTCAAATTCAGACTGGAAAAGAGGTAGATAGATTATGATTACGAAAATATTCTCACTCGCGATTACAATGGTTGCTGAAAATGTAACTTCGATGAAAAATACGCAACAGCAACGAATTTCAAACACGGTTATGGAATCTCCGAATGCAGCGATGTATCTAACCGTTTTTGCAGCCTGGTTTGCATCATTGGCCTGGTTTCATCCCCGGTTAATGGCGCTGCTGGATATGGCCGACAACCTGTTTGCTACCGCGGCGCTGCTGTTCTTCATCATTTTTGTCGAATTAGCCTGGTTATACGGCTTTTTTAATATTGCCGTTATATTATTTGCCATTATTTACAAATATCAGTCCCGGGATGAAACGCCGCCGGGGCCGTTAGCCGTTGAAAATGCACCTTCGGTGGCACTTTTATATACGACATGTAATGATTTTGTGGAAGCCAGCGCCCTTTCCTGCATAAACCAGGATTATCCCTATTATACTGTCTACATTTTAGATGACAGTTCCGATCCGTCGTATAAGGAACGCATCGATAATTTTGCCGCGAAATATCCGCATCTGGTAAAAGTGGTACGCCGCGCGGATCGCAAAGGGTTCAAAGCCGGAAATCTGAACAATGCGCTGGAAAACGCCGCGGTGACCGAGCCATATTTTGCCATCGCTGATGCGGATGAAATTCTACCGGAAGATTTTCTGAAAAAATTAGTGCCTTACCTGGAAGAAAACCCCAATCTTGGTTTTGTGCAAGCCAACCATCGCGCGAACCCCGACGCAAAAGCGCCGTTGGCAAAATCCCTCGGCGAGGGCATTGATATGCACTGGAAGTGGTATCAGCCCTTGCGAAATAAATTCGGATTCGTCCTGTTTTTGGGACATGGCGCTGTGCTTCGTCGTCATTGTTGGGAGGTAACCGGCGGTTTCCCGGAAATTGTCAGTGAAGACCTGGCATTTGTCATCAATCTTCGAAAACGGGGCTGGCGCGGATATTTTGTGGAAGAAGTGATCTGTTACGAAGATTTTCCCGAAGATGTGCGTTCTTTCCGGGTTCGTCACATGAAGTGGACACGCGGAACCTGCGAATTCCTCGCGCGGGAAGCCGCCGGGCTTATTAAATCCCGGCGCATTACCTTGCAGGAAAAATTTGATATTCTTTTTCCGACGCTTAATCTTCCGCTTACGCTGTTTTATTTCATCTTTATGATTGACGCCAATTTGATCTTTCCAATTCTTTTTGGGGAAATGCGCCCCTTAACGCTGGAATTGGGCGGTACAAAGACAGTGATGCCCGTTTTTGCTTTAAATTCAGGTTTTAACGTGATTTATAGCTGGGATTTTTTCCTGATCACTATTTTAACGTTTATCGCTCCGGTGCTGTGTTTTGTGATTGACATGTGGAAAAAACCGGTAAAACTTTTTCGTTTTCTTTGTCACAGCACCGCGGTTTATGCGTCATTAGGACCGCTATCCGCCATCGGTGTGCTCTCATATATTGTAACGGGAAAAGCCACTTTTTTAGTGACCGGTGACAAATCCACGGCAAATCAGGGATTACCGGTATTGCCGGGCAGATGGCAAAAAATTAAGCGAAGCATATCGCATTTTTTCACGCGTAGCCATCCCGATCAGAAATTAGTACAGGCATTTGAAATCACATGTGGTCTTGTCTTTGGTGCAGCATGTATCGCTTTGTTTCAGGTCTCTTTCTTCGGGCTGGCCCTGGCATTTGCGCTAATGCCTTTCA
>CAYVDX010000438.1:0-4239 GCA_964450485.1 uncultured Calditrichaceae bacterium | reverse complement strand
CGACTTTATCCAGCACGTTCAATCCGGTAATGGTCAGCCGGTCTTTATCCTGAAAAAACAGGCCGCGTCCCAACTCGCCCAGCCGCCCGGGCGTGATCATTCCCAGGGTGTAACCCAAAAGCAGCGAGCCAAAAACTTCCCGCCGCGATACGTTGCTGAAGCGCTTTTTTAGCAGATATTGCCATTTCAGATAGGCGACATAAATATTGGGGATCACCAGCCCGGCGCAAATGCCGACTTTCATCCAATCGACCACCCGGAGGATTGCCAAAATGGAATCCCGCTGGTTGATTTTTTGAAATAAAATCACCACCAGCGCGACGCCTGCGAATATTTTGATCCAATATAACCAGCGTTGTCGTCTCATACGTCCTTGCTTTCATCTTCCGTGAGCGCGACCGTGTACAACGTCAACGGCGGCGCGGAGCTTTTGTCGAATTCGCAGCCGGCCGTCACGCCGAGGCGGGCAATTTCCTCCGCGGAACCCAATTGATCGTAAACGGAGAACATGGCGCCCAGGGCGTAATCCTGTCCCGAGCCGATTGCCCAAAAACGGGGATATTCAAACACATCCCGCAGGAAAAACAGCCCGAAAATGCCGTGCTTGTTGGCGATCAGCGCCTCCACGTGGCTGGATTCGAACGGATATTCTTCTTCGTCATTGGGATTGAGAAAATACTTTTTTTTGAGAACGGGATGAAGATGAATCATCGTTTCAAAGATGTGTTCGCGGGAATCCAGGCGCAATTTTTTTAGCTGTTTGAGCGCATTTTCAAACACAATTTGCGTTGCCGATGAGCCGACAAATCCAATGAGCGAACCGTTCAATCGATAAATTTTATCTGCCTGGCTGTCGTATTTGGCGGTCATTTTTTGATGATCCGTGCTCGTCATCGTATCTCCGGCAATCGCCGCAATTCCGTTTTTTCTGACCACAACAACTGTTGACATTCCGTTTCCTTGATAATAATTCCGGCGGAAATTACGCTAACGCCGATCTTTTTTGCAAGGATAAAATGATCTAACCACAGAGAAAATGCGGGAAGGGCGTTGGGTAAAAATGATTGTTTGCGTGTTTGAGTCAGGGCGTTAAATTGAATGCCCCTACAACGAAACCAAACAAAATTACCATATCGCACAAAAATACTTTGGCACTAAAATCACAGCGCCAAAAAGATGGAAACGCGCTGCCCATTGCCGAGGTCATCTGAAAAAGGCGTGTAGCTATAGTCGAAGTGGAAGGACGATTTGCGAATGCCCGCGCCAATGCTGACGCCGCGGCTTTCGTATCCGGCCTGGTAACCGGCGCGCAGCACAATTTGCCGGACAACATTCGCCTCCGCGCCAACGTTGAAGCGCAGGTCTTCTTCAAACGGCTTGACCAGGTCGCCGGCAACGATCACACTGCTAAAATCATACTGCGCGCCCAGGCGCAAAATTGCCGGCAATTTAGTTGATTCGTTGAGCAACTCGCTCATGCTCCCCAGGTTTTGCAGCACCCCGGCGACGGTTATTTGCTCGCCGAATCCCGTGTAGCGAAATCCAATGTCCGCGGCGTAGCCATCGGCGGTGTACACGAACACTTTTTCAAATAAATATTTTACGGTGATCCCAAAATCCAGGGTTTGGCTCAATGACCGTGCGTACGACGCGCCAATGGAAAGAAAATTTGCGCCGGTTTGCTCCAGGGGTTTGCTGCCGGGTCTGTCTCGCACCGGAATGTCATCCACGCTAAAGCTGTACACGTGGAACGCCAGGCTGGATGCGTTGCGACGAAATTGCAGCGCCCCGAACTGGCTGGTGACATCCCGCAGCCAGCGGTTGTGCATCAGCGAAACATTAGAACGCTTTGCCGCCAGCAGACCGGCCGGGTTCCAGTACGTCGCCAGCGCATTATCCGATACCGCGGTGAACGCCTCGCCCATCCCGGCCGCGCGCGCGCCCACGCCGACTTTCAAAAACGCCATTCCGGTGCTCCCGCCGCTCTCGCCTGCCGCTGCCATTTGCGTCAAAAACAGTGCGCTGATGATAAAAACTGTTCGTAATCTCATAATTTTTCCTGTTTAATGATCAATCGCTAAGTTTGCCAAACGCTGGAGGTTTTGGAAACCTCCAGCGTTTTTGAGGTTTCCTAAAACAAAAAACGCCAGGAAAAAACGTGACTGACGCCTTCGTCAACGCTATCGCTGAGGAAAGCGTAGTCCAGCGCCATGCGCAGTTTTTTTAATGCCGTGAATTTTAAACCGCCGCCGAGGGTGATGTGATCGTCATCGTAGCCGAGACGCGCGGCAGCCACGGCATTGCCAAATTCCGCGCCGATGTGCTGTTTTTCCGTGCCTTTATTACTCCACTCAAAATCATACGCAACCGCCAAACCATTTAGCGGCGTTTGAAAATAGACGCCGACTTTTTGCGTTACCGGAAACCCGTTTTCCACTTCGGTGCCGCGGTCAAAAATGTCATTTGTATTCGAGGTCAGGCTGGCGTTGAGGTCTTTCACCTGGTAACCTAACGAAAAATTTTTGTGCGGCTTGAGCATTACCCCGAAATCAACGCCAAAACCGGAGCCGTCGTAGTTGAACGCCTCATTATCGTCAACATTTTCCTTCAAAAATTTGATGGAGACGCCAATGCTGATCAAATCCGTCGTCAGGTTCATCAGCTCGTGATCCGCCTGCGCCAGCGCAATTACCTTTAGCGCAAATGAAGCGTAAAAGGCATTCAACCCGTGATCGATTTCGCCGGTGTCCTGTCCGCTGGAATTGTATGAGCGCAAGTTATCCACGCCGCTATTCACCCAACCGACGGCGGCCCCGGCAAAGGGTTTTAGCGGCACGGCCAGACCGATAAAATTAAAATTGCGATCCAGGGATAAATCGCTGTAAGACAGCGAAAACTGGCGATCTTTCAGGGTTGGCAACGCCGCGGGATTGTAGTAAATACCGTAGCCATCGGCAGCGTTGGCAACCTGGGCATTTCCCATGGCCATTGCGCGCGCCCCCAGCCCGATCCGCAAAAAGGAACCGGAAAACCCGCCGCTGCCTTCGGCGAAGACACTTGCCGCAAAAATCAGTGAAAAAATAAAACCAAAAACTAAACGCGTCATCTCAACACTCTGTTTTTAAAAAGTTTATAGTCACTCCCCCTCGTTGCACGCTCTACATCTGATACGCGACGCAGAGCATCGCGGAAGGCATTCCGACGGAGACCGTCGGAACGAGGGAAGCTAAACGGGTCATCTCAACACTCTGTTTTTAAAAAGTTTATAGTCATTTTTACTCGTTCTCCTCGTTCCGCTACGCGTGGAATGCTCCCCCCTGACGCTCTGCGTCAGACACGCGACGCAGAGCATCGCGGAAGGCATTCCGACGGAGACCGTCGGAACAAGAGAACTTTCAATCAATTGATCACCACAATTTTCCCCCAATTCGTCTTTCCTTCCACGATTGCTTTGAAGAAATAAACCCCATTGTCCACCGGCCGGCCGTTGTTGTCATTTCCATCCCAGGTGAGGGTGCGGTCGAAACTGTTTTCGGCGGGGGCGCTTTGAACGCCGCTGACAGTGGTCACCTTTTCCATGGCAAAATTGTAGATTTCCACCGTCACTTCGCCGGCCTGGGTGATGTCAAATTGGAAGCGGCAGGGGCGGTCACTGTGCTGGGGAGAAAAGGGATTGGGATAAGCATAAACCTTGGGATCGGTGCGCTCCCGCGTGCTGACAAAAGCGCGATAAACAATCCAGTCAAAGCCGCTGTTTTCCGTGCTGGCCAGCCCGTCCACCGAGCCAACCCAAAGGCGATGATTGGGACCGTCCGCCGGCGACGTTGCCACCGAGAAAAAAGTGCTGGTGAACAAACCTTCGCCGGTAACTTTGTCGCGAATGGGCGGCAAAATGAACCAGATCTGCCCGTCATCAATACTTTTGTAAACACCGTTCTCCGTGGCGACGTACACCGCGGAATCATAAAACGCCACGTAGCGCGGAAACGTGCCGTCGGAAAGCTCGTCTTTGAGCAGAATATCCCAGGTTGCGCCGCCGTTTTTGGTGTGACTGATCGCGGTAAATTCCGAGGTGTCGCTGCTGATCGTGGTTGCCCAGACGCTGTTGTCGAAATCATTGTGCCATAGGCCGATCACCCAATTGCCGGAGATCGGGCGATTCTGATTCTTGCTGGTAAATCGCTCCCAGGTCTGACCGCCGTCGCTGGTTTTGCTGATCCCCCCGACCGTGCCAACCCA
>CAYVDX010000437.1:0-4245 GCA_964450485.1 uncultured Calditrichaceae bacterium | reverse complement strand
CAATCGCGGTAATGCTCGGCGCGCGATTGCTGTCAACGACAGTAAGGGTAAAAACATCCTGAACGCTGTGGGGCGGGGTCGCGTCGTCGGTCGCCGTGACGGTGATGTTGGGATAGCTGCCCGCTTGCAGCGAATCCGGCGTAAATGTGATGCTGCCGCTGCCGTTGCCGTTGTCGCTAAAGGCGGCAAACGCGGGTAGGTTGCTTGCGGAAAGCGTCAGCACATCGCTGGTATCGATATCGCTGGCGGAAATCGCGGTCACCAGCGTTTTTAGTTCTTTAACGGTTTGGTCGGGGATATTCGTCAGGGTCGGCGGCTGGTTGACATTGTTGACCGTGAGGGTGAATGTCGTTGTGTCCTTTTTGGCCGGCGCCCCGTCATCACTGACGATCACGCGGATGTTGCTATAAATCCCGGCATCAAGCGCGCCCGGGGAGAATATGAGCAAACCGCTGCCATCGCCATTGTCGGTTAAGCTGCCAAATGTCGGGAGATTTTCAGTGCTTAAGGTCAGAATATCGCCATCCTGATCAGTAGAAGAGATATTGACTTGCAGGGTTTGTACCTCATCGACGGTTTGGTCAGCAATATCCGTGATGATCGGCGGCAGGTTTGTCACGGTCAGCGTCACCGGAATATTGATTTGCGGCGTGGACGGATCATTGCTGGTGATGACCAGGGTGCAATTATAGGTAGAATCGAGGACCAGTCCGGTCGCGTCAATCTGCACGGTGACATCCTGACTAAAACCGGCGGCAATCGACCCGCTGCCCGGCGTTTCGCTGAGCCAGGGACAATCGTTGGCGCTGACGCCCACGCCGCGGATCATCCAGTTTCCCGGGAATCCCAACGTGCCGGTTTTACCCCATAAATTGGTTGCCGGCAGCGCCGGCGCGCCGGAAGGATCGCCGCTGTAGGTGCCGATCCAGGAGCGCGAGGCATTATTGCTTTGATCCAGCGCAGCCGGTAAATCTCCGGCAATAATGCCGGCCGTGCGGTTCACTACCGCGATGATCACATCGCCCGGGCCGTTAAACACCGTGCCGGGAAAGCTGTAAACCGAAAATGTTTGATCATCCACCGCTTGCACGGCAGCGTTGGTGAGGGAATTGCGCAGGGTCGCGCCGTTGTCAAGGTTGCCGTCGGGGTCTTCGTAAACAAAAATGTCCACCAAATCACCGGCGCTAACGCCCAGGCCGCTGCCGAAAAGAATTTGCACTTCGTTGAGCGTAAAGGGAAAATCGCCGCTTTGGGGCGAGAACTGGTTCAGCCAGATAAATTGCCCGCCGGCCAGCAATCCCACGCCGTTTTCGCGCCCGCCGTCGTCGATGACCAGCGAAACGCTGCCGCCCGCGCCGCTCGCTTCCCTGGGCGTTCCGGCAATAATCCGGGAATCCGGCGGCTGAAAAAAGGGCGCATATTCACCCGTCAGCAGATTGGATAATTGCGGCGTCTCTTTTGCCGTGGGGCGCTTCAGCCGTACCGGCAATGAACGCCCGTCGTCCAATTGCAACTCGATCGCCGTGCTGTTTTGTCCGGAAATTTGCCAGGTCAGGGTGCTGCTGCCGGTGTTGCTGATCGTCACCGTCCGAGTGGTGGTTGCGTCGGGTTTCAGGGTGAGGGCAATCGAGGTTGGCGAAACATTGATATTTGCGCCGCTGGTATTCCCAAGCTCAAAAAAGCTGACCAACTGCGCCATCAAATTATCGCGCGTGTTGCTGCCGGAGCCGTCCGTGAGGTTTGCCAGGGCATACGAAAAGCAAAATGTTCGTTGCCCGTTGACGCCGATGTATTGCACGCCGACAGTGCCGTAGCCGCTTTCCACAAACGCTTTGGAGCCGCCAAACGGGGTATATTTATCGATAAAATCATTGTTGACCTGGCTGGAGCCGCTGAAGCTGATTCCCTGGGTCAGCGCGCCGCTTTGCCCGCTTAGTTGATTGATGGCGTTGGTCGCGCCGTCCGCCGCGGAAATCAGCCCGAACAAACCGTACAACACGGTGTTTCCCGCCTGATCGTTGCCCAGGGCGTCGCCGCCTTCCAGGTAAACCTTTCCGCCTGCTTCCAGGTACGATCGCAATGTCGCGGCGTCGCTCGCGCTTAGCGTGGTTTTGGAACTTCCATCCGGCCCGGAATTTCCAAACGACAGAAAAACGGCATTATACCCGCTCAATGTGCCGGGGAATGTGGATTGATAATCCACGGTGAACCCAGCGGTGGTCAGGTAATTATTAATGTATGCGCCGCTGTAATCCTGCCCGCCCAACACGCCTTCCCACACCAAAATGGTTCCGGCGGCTGCGCCCGTGTTTTTTTCGGATTGCCGTGCATACCCGGAAGAAAAATAAATTACGCATAAAAATAGCGTAACCCGCCATAAAGATTTGTTATAAAATCGTTCCATCGAATATTTATCCGTTTTGAGATTCGTCTATTATCGTTTTCGATTATTTTTGTCAAAAAACAAGCAAAGAATTAAAAAAAAAATGCTTAATCGCTTTCGCTCATTCCGCCGGAAATGATTCCGAAAACGTGGAAACATGCAGCCATTCAATTTCAAGAGAAACAGGTGGATAGATTAAGACATTAATGGGAAATGGGAGTGCACTAAAACAAAAATTGTAAATAATATTTTTAAAATCGGTGGGATTGACCGGGACCGGCAGCCAGCGGTCCCTATTTTAAAATGGCGGGAAAAATCCGCGGATCAATTCCCCAGATCAGCGGCAGCCAGAAATAGACCAAAAGTGTCAGCAGCACGATGGAAATGAGGTTCATCCAAATACCGGCTTTGACCATGTCGCCGATTTCCAGCTCCCCGGAACCGAAAACAACCGCGTTCGGCGGCGTGGCCACCGGCAGCATGAATGCGCAAGACGCCGCAACCGTGGCGGCGATCATCAGTCCGAAGGGATGAACGTCGAGCGCCAACGCCAATGCGGATAAAATCGGTAAAATGATCGTCGCCGTGGCGGTGTTTGAGGTGATTTCCGTGAGAAAATTGATGGCCGCGATGACCAGCAGTAATATAATGATATAAGAAATCCCATGCAGCAAGTGAAACTGCGCGCCGATCCATTCCGCCAGCCCGGAGCTTTTGAAACCGGCGGCGATGGCCAATCCGCCGCCGAAGAGCAGCACAATGCCCCAGGGCAGCCGAACCGCGCTTTCCCAATCCAGCAGTTTTTCGCCCGGGTGATTCGGCGCGGAAATGAGAAACAGCGACAGCGCGCCGGCAATGGCGATGACCGTATCGTTAATGCCGGGAATAAATTTACTGAGGATAAAAGAACGGGTGATCCAGGCCAGCGCGGTCAGTCCGAAGACCATAAGCACGCGCCGTTCTTCGCGGGTCATTTTGCCCAATGCCGCTAATTGCCGCGCGATTTCCGCCTGGCTGCCGGGAATGCGCTGGTGACGAAGCGGAAAGGCAAAGCGGGTGAGGTAAAACCAGCAGATCAGCAGCAACAGCATCGAAACGGGCGCGCCAAAATACATCCACTGGACAAAACTGATTTCCACGTTGTAAATCTGCTTGACGATGCCTAAAAAAACCAGGTTGGGCGGCGTTCCGATCAGCGTGGCCATGCCGCCGATGGAAGCAGCGTAGGCAATGGAAAGCATCAGCGCCTTGCCGAAAACGGTCGGATGGAAACCGTCGTCTTCGCTTTGCCGCGCTTGAAAAGCATTGAGTTGGGTGACGATCGCCAGTCCGATTGGAACCATCATCATTGCCGTGGCGGTGTTGGAAATCCACATGGAAAGCAGGGCGGTGGCCAGCATGAAACCGAGGATCATCCGGCTGCTCCCGGCGCCCATTGCCGCGATGATTTTCATGGCAATCCGCCGGTGTAAATGCCAGCGTTCGATGGCAACGGCGATCATAAATCCGCCGATAAACAGGAAAATCATGGGATGACCGTAGGCTTTGGTCGTGGTGTGAATATCCAAACCGCCGGCGAGAGGAAGCAGGATGATCGGCAGCAGCGAGGTCGCGGCAATGGGAATCGCTTCGGTGATCCACCACACGGCGATCCACAGCGTGGAAGCCAAAACGGCGCGCGCTTCGGCGCTCATGCCGGCGGCAGGGTCTCCCGGGGAAATCAGCGTCATTGTCAAAATAAACAACAGCGGCCCCAGCGCCAATCCAAGCTTTTGCCGGGCGGAAAATGTGGCATCAAGGTGAGGTTTTTGTTCTGCCATTGGGACACGTTTTTGCTAATCCGGTTCGGACATGTTTTTCGT
>CAYVDX010000436.1:0-4259 GCA_964450485.1 uncultured Calditrichaceae bacterium | reverse complement strand
TCTTTTTTCATATTATTTTCCAAAATTCCTGTAAAAAGGAACGGTCACGACCGTTCCCTACAAATGTTCAGCCCAAAATCCGCACAATATCGGCAAAAACACCGGCGGCCGTCACTTCAGCGCCCGCGCCCGGCCCTTTGATGACCAGCGGCCGCTCGCGATAGCGACCCGTGGTAAAGGAAATAATATTATCGCTGCCGGAAAGGTCGTAAAACGGATGATCCCGGCCAACGGCTGTCAGCTTCACCGCGGCTTTCCCATTTTCCAGCGTGGCAATGTATCGCAGCCGTTGATTTTTATGCGCGGCGCGTTCCCGTTTTGCTTCAAATTGAGGGTCCGCTTCAGCTAATTCCTCAAAAAAATGCTCAATCGTTTTTGCCTTACGGCAGTTTTTCGGCACGAGATTTTCCAGCGAAATGTCGCGCATTTCCAGCGGCAAACCGGTTTCCCGCGCCAAAATGAGCAGCTTGCGCGCCACATCCATGCCGTTGAGATCGTCGCGCGGGTCCGGCTCGGTATATCCCGCTTCCATCGCTGATTTTACCACTTCGCTAAACGGCTTTTTGTCATCAAATGTGTTGAAAATATAACTCAACGTGCCGCTTAGAGCGGCTTCAATTCTCAAAATTTCATCGCCGCTGCTGATTAAGTCGCGCAAGGTGCTGAGGATTGGCAATCCGGCCCCGACATTGGTTTCATACAAAAATTTTGCGCCCCGGCCGGCGGCTTTTTGCAGCGCGCAATATGTGGCGAGATCACCGGAAGCACCCCTTTTGTTCGGCGTAACAATCGAAATATTGTGCTTTAACGCATCAATATACGATTTCACCGGCGCATCGCTCGCCGTGCAGTCAACAAACACGCTGTTCCGCAAATTCATGGCAAACATCTTTTCTGCGAATTCAGCGAGATCCATTTTTTCCCCGGAATGCGCCAGTTCCGCCGGCCAGTTTTGCAAATCAATGCCCGCCGCGTTGAATAAACATACGCGCGAGTTTGCGATTGCCGCCACCCGGATGTTCAGCGTCTGTTTGCGCCGGAGAAAATCCGCGTGCGCATGAATCTGTTTGAGCAGCGTGCCGCCCACCAACCCCACGCCCACCAAAAAAATGTGCAGCGTGCGCGCTTCGGAGAGAAAAAAGGCTTCGTGCGCCGCATTCAGGGCTTTGATTTCATCATGCGCGGGGATGACCACGGAAATGTTCAGTTCCGACGACCCCTGGGCAATGGCGGAGACATTCACCCCGTTGCGCCCCAACGCGCCAAACAGCCGCCAGGCAATGCCCGGCGTGTGACGCATATTTTCACCGACGATGGCGATGATGCTCATGTTCTGCTCAAGCACCGGCGGATTGATGCGCCCGGTTTGAATTTCAAGCTCGAATTCGGCTTCCAGGGCGGCTTTGGCGGTGTTTGCGGCCTGTGGCGCGACGGCAAAGCAGATGGAATGCTCCGAGGACGCCTGGGTGATTAAAATAATATTGATCCCTTCCCGCGCCAACGCCCCGAATGTGCGCATGGAAGCGCCGGTCATGCCGATCATTCCGCTGCCTTCCAGCCGCAACAGCGCCACATCGGGAATGGAGGTGACGCCCTTGATTGGCAGTCGCATTTCTCCCGTTGCTTTCGGCGGCAACCTTCCCGCGCGGGCCTCGCCGGAACGGTGAATGAGCGTGCCGGGAAAATCGCGGTTAAACGTGTTCAGAATGCGGATGGGAATGTTTTTGCCCATTGCCGGCTGCATGGTCGGCGGGTGAATCACTTTTGCGCCGAAGTGGGACATTTCCATGGCTTCTTCGTAAGTAAGCTCGGCTTGTGAAAATGCGTCCGGCACTTTGCGGGGGTCGGCGGTCATCACGCCGTCAACGTCAGTCCAGATTTGGATTTCTTCCACGTCTAAGGCCGCGCCGAAAATCGCCGCGGTATAATCGGAGCCGCTGCGTCCCAACGTGGTGGTTTCTCCTTTTCCCGTTTCGCCGCAAAACCCGGTAATGATGTGGATTTGTGCCATTGATTTGCCAAAAAACGTGCTGATTCGCCGGTTCGTTTCCGGAAAATCAACCCGCGCCGCGCCAAAATTGCCATCCGTGCGCACCAGCTTGCGGGCGTCCACAAAAACACCATTTTCACCGCTTTCCTTCAACAGTTCCGAGATAATGAGACAGGAAAACCACTCGCCAAAGCTCATCGCGTAATCGAGCGTTTTCGGCGTCAGTTCTTTGAGCAAAAACACGCCTTGCAGCACATTTTTGAGATTTTTTAGCCGCACGTTCATGCGTTGTAAAACGTCGTCGCGGTTTTTTTCCAAAAGCGCACCGGCAAATTCGCGATGCTTTTTGACGAGTCGCTGATACAAATCGCGGTATTTTTCCTCACCGTTCGATGCAGTTACGCACATTTCGATCAGCTGATCAGTCACGCCGCTAAATGCAGAAATAACAACGTATAAGCACGTTTTTTTCTGCCGTGCCGCAATGATTGCATCGCATACCGTTTTGACGCGCGCCGGCGTTCCGACAGAGGTGCCTCCAAATTTCATCATCAGCCTTTTCAATGGTTGATTCCCCGGTTTTTTGCACAAAAGTGACGGAAAACAATTTGTTATATCATATTTTTGACGTAAAATCACGAAACAAATATAAAACTGCGAATATACGCCATAGTGATTTTCGAATGCAAGCAGATTGTTCCGGGCAAAGAAGCAAAACATTTCGGCAATCAGAACAACATGTTGTCTAACCTGAATCTGGAGATCATTTATGAACAGAAATTTTACAGTTTATGGCATTTTGCTTTTGATGACGATCGGGCTTTTTGCCCAAAATCGCACCATTTTAACACCGCAGCGCGTGGACGGCGCGCCATTTGTGTTAAACGACCGGGAAGAGCTGTTCGGCAAAGCCTACCGGTGGTTTATTGAGAATGAACCGGATTCAGCCATTCCGAATCTCAAAAAACTGGTCGCTGACGCCGGGTTTGCCATGACGCCGGAAAATTATTACGTGGTTGTCGCAAATTTTATGGACAGCTTTTCGCCCATCGGCATTATTCACGATGACGAGACGGATTTTTTCGGCACGCGGCTTTACGGGCTGAATGAAGACAATCTGTATTACATTTTCATCTCGCAAACGCCGGACGCGCCATCGTTTCTGTCGGTGCTGGCGACCGCAAAGGACTCGCCGTTTCAGACAAATTTGCTCACGTTTTTAAATTTCATCGGCGTTTTGGGAAATGAAGCGCCCGGCGGCGACAAAGTGTGGGTGGATGTCCGCAAGTTTCGCATTCCCAGGGCATTCCGGAAGTTTAGTGATTTGTCATTTATCGTGAAAAAAGAATTAGCGGATGAAAATGCGCTGGCGACCGCGGTTTTTGACAACACCGCGAAAGAAAGCTGGAGCTACGGGATTGCCTTTGGTTTAACGAGTGTCAATGACGTGGATATCATCATCGGCAGCGACGGCCGGATTATCATTCAGCCCAAGCCGGACGCTGATATGGCGGTTTTCGGGGTTGTCAATTATCATCTGAAACCGATTGATACCAAAGCGCCAACCTTCGGAAACTCGATTCATCTCCTCGGCGGATTGCGGGTTGGCGGGCGATTGGAACCGCTCATCGGCATTGGCGGCGGTTTTGATTTGGGCGCGATTGCGCTGCACGCCTTTGTCGGGTACAGCGTGGAATTTGCCAATGAACTAAAAGAAGGATTCAGCATCGGGCAAACCGTCACAGATGAAGTCGATCCGTTCAAAACCAATATTCGCGGCAAACCGCGCTTTGGTCTGGAAGTGCGATTTCCGTAATTTTCAAACGGGGCAAGTCGCCCGGCTTGCCCCATTTTATATCCAACCTACGTTACCGCTTTGTAAAAAACTCTCCTTGAAATTGTCGATTTGTGGTGAGATATTCCTGCTGAAAATAATCGACGGTTTTGAATGCTAAAAATCGAGGCAGCAAAGTGAAACAATTTATCGTCATTGCGGGAATTTCAGGCTTTTTAGCGGTCGCTTTAGGCGCTTTTGGGGCGCATTTCATCAAAAATCGCCTGACAACTGATATGTTCGCCATTTATCAAACCGGTGTGCAATATCAATTTTATCATACGCTGGCGTTATTGGGCGTCGGCGTGCTCGCATATTGGATGCCCGATGCCGCGGCATTAAAATGGTCCGGCTGGCTATTCATCAGCGGAATCGTGATCTTTTCCGGCAGCCTGTACGCATTGAGCCTCTCCGGTATTCGCTTTTTGGGCGCAA
>CAYVDX010000435.1:0-4274 GCA_964450485.1 uncultured Calditrichaceae bacterium | reverse complement strand
AGCAAAAAAGCAAACATTTTCTAATTCCCAAAATTTAACTTGAAATCGACGGCAGGATTCCCCAATTTTAGCGGGCTAAAATAAATCTTTATGAATGAAATGGGGAGCGAAACCAATGTTTAAAATTGCCATCATTGGGTGCGGAAATATGGGGTTGGCCTATGCGCGGTCATTTCTGCAATTCAATTTAGTTACTTCTGACAACTTATTGCTTGTTGCAAAAAATGAAGCGCAAAAAGAAGCGCTTGAAAAATTGGAAATCGGAAAACCGGTGTCCGGAATCGATGAACGTATCGCTGATTACGGCATCATCATTTTGGCAGTGAAACCGCAGGATTTTTCCAAAATCACGGAAGATTTGCGCAAATCGCTGCGACCGAATAATGTGGTGCTGTCCGTCATGGCGGGGATTACCATTCAAACGATTTCCGAGGCACTGGATCACAAAATCGTGGTGAGATCCATGCCCAACACCCCGGCGCAATTGGGCATGGGCGTGACAGCCTTTGCCTCCAGCGAAGCGGTCAACCGGCACCAGACCAGCATTATCGACAATTTGCTAAGCACCACCGGGCGCACCATTTTTTTGGAGGAAGAATCGCTGTTGGACGCGGTGACGGCCTTGAGCGGCAGCGGGCCGGCATATTTTTTTTACGTGGTAAAATGTATGATCGACGCCGGCATAAAAATGGGATTTGAAGCATCCACCGCGGCGATGCTGGTGAAGCAAACCATGCTTGGTTCTTTCCACCTGATGAACCAGTCACCCAAAAAGTTAGAAGAACTCATCGCCGCGGTCACTTCAAAAGGCGGCACAACCGAGGCCGCTTTCCAGCGATTTCAGCAGGGAAAACTGGGCGAAACGCTGATCGAGGGTATCATCAACGCGCAAAAACGGGCCAGGGAATTGTCGCAAAGTAAATAGCCTCATAAGCACGAAATGCTTGATTCCGTATTTCCCCGGCGACAAAATCACCTAAAAAATTGTCATGCCCGAATGTCGCTGTCGAGCATCCCACTGGGAATGCTGAATTTCCAACAACTTGAGAATGTTAAATTTCAAAGGATTTCGACCCCGCAAGGGGCAAAAAATCTATTTTAACATTGTCGAGATAACGACATTCAAAAATGACAGCGTTCAAAAACGTCGTATTCGATGCAATAACCCGTCAGCCCCTCGCCTCTGCATTACGGTTGATTTTAAGGATTTCGACAAATGCGAATTAATTTTTGGGTTTTAGGATTTATCGCCATTCTGGGAGCGAACACGCTATCTGCCCAGGGAGATCAGTCGATTGAATTCAACCGGCGGCGCAACGAAATCAATCGCAAAGCCATGCTCACCTGGGGAATCTGGTCGCTAACAAATATTGGCCTCGGATCGATCCAGTATCCCACCAGCGACGGGCGCAGTCGTTTTTTTCACGAAATGAGCATCGGCTGGAACGCGGTGACGTTGGGCATTGCCGGGTTCGGCTACTTTCGCACGCGAAGCGCCGGCGTTGAACTGTCACCAGCCAAATCGCGGCGAGCGCAACGCGGCACGGAACGCTGGCTGCTGCTCAATGCCGGAGCAGACGTCGCGGCAATTGCCGCCGGTTTTTATTTAATTTCGCGGGGAAATGGTTCATCGTTGAACGGGGAACGCTTGCAGGGCTATGGTTTATCGCTGATATTTCAGGGCGGGTTTCTTTTCGCGTTCGACGCGGTGGTATTCCTGTTTCACAAAGACAACGCGCATCGCTTTGGCACAATTCTAAAAAACATCTCCATTTCGAACCAAAAAATCGGCTTACGCCGGCGGTTTTAGTGCGCCGCCGCGTCGCTATCCTTCGATAAATACGGCCGGCGAGCAATGAAATCTCTCGCTTAATGCTTGACCCCAAATAGCCTGTTCTATCTATTTTATCCGATTACGCCAGTAACCCGGCTTCCTGTTTAATTGCATAATCGCAATGATAATCACTTCGTTTTCCAATGCCTGGTAAATAATACCGTATGGAAAACGTTTCGTGATGCATCGTCTTGTATTTTTTGAAAGTGGTGACCAGGCTTGTGGAAAACGGAGAATTATTTGGATGGTTTTATAAATTTCATTCGCAAATTGAATACCTAACCCCTTCTGGCATTCATTATAGTAAACAATTGCCTCATTCAACTCTTTTCGAGCCAATGGGTGAAAGGAATAAGTCATGGATTGAATCTTTTTCCAATTTCTTTAAAAACTTCATCGCCCGGAATTGTTTTTACTTTTCCGGTCTTGATATCTTCAACTCTTTTTTCTGCTTCTTCAGCCCATAAGTCATCAATTTCCTTTTTTGTCGGATTCAGGCTTTCGAGAAGCTTATTCACCAACAACGTCCGGATATCTATCGGCAATGACACGGCTTCTGAAATAAGTTCTTTCGTTTTTATCATCATCATTTCCTGTTAATGATTGATTATATTCACAATATGCGATCTATCCCTCGTTAATGCAACCTCTTTTCGATTGTAAGACAGAATATGATGAGGAGTAGTCTGTACGGGTCTGCTTAATCGGGAAAATTCCATTCACATCCTTATGATTATTTACGATTCTCGTAAGCCTGATTTTACATAGCTCAATTTATAAATTACTGATCCTTAAATACAAATATTTTGCCTAAAACTCCAAAAGTAATGTATCCATCTTTTTCTATATATGTTGAAAACAATATAAAATTTAAATAATGCGAGTTTGTTTTTAAGATTAAATCACTAAGTTTTTCAGAAATAGGTTTCTCCTTAAAAACATAAGCTTGGTGTTTATCTTTAGACGGATTTGTATAAGCAAGCAATATCAACACAGCAATAGTCAACATAGAAGAAATTAAATCTGAACTTCGCTCGTATGTTGAAAATATTGGTTTTCCATTTTGAAAAATTATATGGTGAACATAATCACTCCAAAATCGATATTTCCTTTTAATGTTGTATCTTTCTTCTTTGATAAAAAATTCCTTTTCGGTTTTTAAAGACCAAGCAGGAAAATGTAAAACCTTTTTCCCATTGAAATTAATTATTACTTTGCCAAAGTATGATTCAAGTAAAGTGCATTTATTTTTCCCCAGTTCAATGTTAACAACTCTCATCAGCACCTCTCTTACATTTAGCAAAATACTTTACATCTTCAAAATCCTGAAAATCCGAATCCTGTGTCCATAAAACCGCGCCATGCATTCGAGCGGTCATTAAAATGATACTATCCGCCATTGGCAATTTATGCTCATCGCTCAATTTTGCGGCATTTATGGCAATCTCATTGGTCACTTCAATCACTTCAGCCTGATACATCAGAGCGATGGCTTGTAAAGCGGAGTCTTCGCCACGCTGTTGTAAAATGCGCTTAAATACTTCATAAATATTAATCGTTGAGGCAAGAAGATGATCCGTGTCTTCGATGGCTTCTGAAAAGATATCCGCATTATTGCCATCCGCAAAATATTCCAGCCACCCGGATGAATCTACCAAATTCATATTCGATCCGCTTCTCTGTTGATTGTCGTATCAATCCCCTTTAGAAATCCGCGCATTTCCGACATTTTTTTTACGGGAATAAATTCTAAGCGCGTCTCATAAGGGATGAGCTGAAATTTTTGTCCAATATTGATGCCAAGTTTTTTCCTTACTTCTTTTGGAATTACAACCTGGTATTTTGACGAAACGGTTACTGTTGTCATTTCTTCTCCAATTATTCACGTTAGACTTACGAAAATATAATCGATGGAGAATACGTAAGTCAACGACAATTCACGATGGATTCATTTTTTGTATAACAAACTTTCCGCGCCAGCCGCTGCTGCGTTTCGGGCGTTTTGCACAGGCGCACAAACGCTTCGCGTTCCAGGTCGAGAATGGCTTGCTCGGCGATATGATCCGTCGGCGATGCCTGGCCGCCGGTGAGGACGGTTGCGAGATTTTTGCGTACCTGCCAATCAAACGCGCTGATTTTACCCTTGTTCAGCAAGCTATCCAGGTGCACTTCCATGGAAACGCGCCCGCTTTCCCCGGGCAGGGAAAAGGTCGCGGGTTCCGGCGGTGTGTAATCTTTCGACAGGCGCAGCGCCTCGGCTTTGGCCGTAAAAAGCAGTTGCTCGCGATTCATCACAATCACATCGCGACATTTGAGAAATCCTTTCCGCCGAGCGTCCGGCGCGGATGTGGAGACTTTGGCAAATCCGATCAATTCAAACGCGCGTTCCGCCGGCAACGACTGTCCGATATACGTTTCTTCAAAAATAAAATTATGCAGC
>CAYVDX010000434.1:0-4278 GCA_964450485.1 uncultured Calditrichaceae bacterium | reverse complement strand
TATCAAATCATCAAAAATCACGGCGGCAACCTGGTTTTTGATTCTGAGGACGGAAAGGGCACGCGTGTTAGCATTAAGCTGCCGATAGACCGTAGGGCGTGAAGCGTGGGGCGTGGAGCGAAGGGCGAAGGGCGAAGGGTGAAGGGTGAAGGGTGAAAAATGGGAATTTTTTACAGCACGCTAAAAGCCGTAAAAAAATAGCGCCGTTCATGGCGCTTCCCAACCTGAGCCGGGAGGATTTATCCCCAGGCAAGTACAAGAAACGAAAAATTTAATAAATAATGGCATTTGGAGCATTGCATGACGACCTATCCGGTTTACCCGATATTATTGGTTGATGATGAAGAACAATTTTTAAAAATCGCAAAAGTGAACCTGAAATCCGCCGGGCTGAACAATATTATCACTTGTTCGGATAGCCGGCAAGTGATGGATCAATTGAAAAGCCGGGATTATTCGATCATCGTGCTTGATATGATGATGCCGTATATTTCCGGGCAGGAGCTTGTCCCGCAAATCGTCAATGAATTTCCCGATGTGCCGGTGATCATCATCACGGCGATGAACGAGGTGGAAACAGCGGTTGAGTGTATGCGGATCGGCGCGTTTGATTATCTTGTGAAGCCGGTTGATAAGTCACAATTGGTCGGTTCCTTGAAACGCGCCCTGGAAATCAGCGAAGCGCGTTGGCAAAATTATTTGCTCAAGCAATACCTGCTGACCGGTGAATTGCAGCATCCCGAAGCGTTTGAAGAAATGGTTACTCGCAACGCCACAATGAAAGCGATTTTTCAATATATCGAAGCGATTTCCCGCACATTTTTGCCGGTTTTGATCACCGGGGAAACCGGGGTGGGCAAAGAACTCATCGCCATGGCAATTCACCGGCTAAGCGGCCGGAAGGGCGAATTTGTCACGGTAAACGTGGCCGGTCTGGATGATATGCTGTTTTCCGACACGCTGTTCGGGCACAAAAAGGGCGCATTCACCGGCGCGGATGATCAGCGCGGGGGATTAATTGAACAGGCCGCGGAGGGCACGCTCTTTTTAGATGAAATCGGCGACCTGAGCATGGAGTCGCAAGTCAAGCTATTGCGTTTGTTACAGGAAGGGAAATACTATCCGTTAGGTTCGGATGTGCCCAAGGGCACCGACGCCCGCATCGTGGTTGCGACAAACTGTAACCTTGACGAAATGCAGCAAACCGGCAAATTCAGGAAGGATTTGTTCTATCGCCTTCGGTCTCATCACGTGCATATTCCGCCGCTTCGTGACCGCCGGGATGACATCCAGTTATTAGTCGAGCATTTTTTAGAAACCGCCGCGGAAAAATTGGATAAAAAGAAGCCCACTGCGCCGCGAGAGCTTTACACATTATTGCGCACGTATCATTTCCCGGGAAATATCCGCGAGTTGGAAGGCATTATTTACGACGCTGTCAGCCTGCACACATCCGGGGTGCTTTCGATGGAGCCTTTCAAGGCCAGAATCGGGCTTACGGAATCTCCGCTGCACGCGGCAATTCCGGCGCCGCAAAAAGGGAAAAACAGCGAGCACCGGGGCGTTGTCTTTCTCGATCCGCTGCCGTCGATGAAAGAAGTGGAAGAAATGCTTATTGAAGAAGCGCTAAAACGGGCCGACGGCAACCAGACGATTGCCGCGCAGCTCATCGGCATGTCCCGCAAGGCGCTGAACAACCGCTTGATTCGTTCGCGGAAATAGCGGGAAAAGGGTGGCACAATTGTACCCGCTGGCACAATTGTGCCGTTTTTATAAACATTTGATATTCAATGACTTACTAAAACAAGTGGCGCTGCAGCCGCTTTCTTGGTTCCAACCTCTGCGGATAAATATCGATAGACAAAAAGCTTCTTAGCGACTGTTTTTTATGAAATTAGCGTCTGTTTCATTTTTTTGGCATAACAGTTGTCTATATTTATGACGAAGACAGTTGCAGATTGGACCTCCTGTGACAAATCTATCGCCCGGTAGTCGCGTGCCGGGCGTAGTTTTTTATTTCAAGCCATTCGCCGCTTTAATTCCTTAAAAATCAATTGTTCTTGCTTTTGCTCCGCGGTAAATAATCCAGGGTAAAATTCAAAGATCTTCGCCGCGGTAAATGCAGCCGGAAGTGCATGTCTCGCTGAATTCAATTTTGCGCAATTGCGGCAACCGCGGCTTGAGCTTTTTCCAAATCCAGCGGGACACATTTTCGCTGGTCGGGTTTTCCAATCCTTCAATTTCATTTAGCAGATAATGATCCAAGCGTTTGCGGATCGGCTGAAACGCCGCGGCGATGTCGGCAAAATCCATGATCCAGCCGGTATGCGCATTCACGTCGCCGCTGATGTAAATACGCACCCGAAACGAATGCCCGTGCATGCGACGGCATTTGTGCCCTTCGGGCACGTTTGGCAAAAAATGCGCTGCTTCAAAGGTAAATTCTTTGTAGATTTCCAAAACCTGCTTACTCCCGTTTTGTTAAATTTCAAACTCACAAGCGCCTAAAATAAACAGATTTTTTTGTTGTTTACAATTGATTTTGAAAATCAAAGAACCTGTAAATCAAAAAATGCATTGATGAAATTGTAATTATTGAATCTTTGGCGTAAATTTTGGTGTTAAATCAATTGAATTATCGCTGTTTAGGGTCTATATTTATTTTAAGGAGGAATTCATATTGAAAACACTTGTCTTGAAAAACATTGATGAATCTTTATATCAGCGCCTAAAAAATTTAGCTCAATCCAGTTCAAAAAGCCTGAATCAAACAGCTCTTGAACTGCTAAAAAAAAGTTTGAATGTTGAAGACGATAATGGTACCGTGCAAATTCATTCCGACTTAGATCATTTGTTTGGTAGTTGGAACGAGGCGGAGTACCAGGAAATTTCGCGGAAGTTGGAGAAAAATCGAAAAATCGATGACGAGCTATGGAACTGAACCAAATTTTGATTGATACCAACATTTATTCCTTGGCGATGCGTGGTGATACTAATATCGTTTCGATCTTACAAAGGGTTGAATCAATTTTTGTCACGCCTGTCATTGTCGGAGAATTATTAGCAGGATTTAAAGGTGGAAACAAAGAAAAGCAAAATCGAATACAATTACAACAATTTTTAGATTCCCCGCGAGTTGTGGTCTTGAATATCGATGAGAATACTTCCGGATTTTATAGCACCGTATTTCATCAATTAAAAAAGTCCGGAAAACCAATCCCAACAAATGATCTCTGGATCGCAGCGTCAGCATTGCAACATCAGCTGGCTTTGTTTTCACGAGATGGACACTTCGAGTACGTGAATAACATCAACCTGCTTTCCTAAAATTTTACGGAATATCCAAAATTTTGTGCGTTTGTAAACTCAGCCGCCACTTGGGATGTTTCAAACAGTATTGGATGGCTACGCGCGTGTTTTGTTGAATATCCGGCCCGTCCATTGGCTGGAGGAAAAAATGTGTGAAATCCAGGTTTTCAAACATTGGCGGCGGCGCGGCTTCCTGCGGATAAACCAACTTTAGCTCATCGCCATGCTTTAATTTTAATTCGGATCCGGCTTTCGGGCTAACGCAAATCCAATCGACGCCTTTGGGCGGCAGGAGCGTGCCGTTTGTTTCAATGGCGATTTCGATATCGCGGGCGTGAAAAGCCTGCACCAATGCGTCATCTAACTGCAATAGCGGCTCTCCGCCGGTGCAAACCACAAACGGGCGCGCATTGTTTTCCGCCGTCGGCCATTTTGCCGCCACGGCGTCGGCCAATTTATTTGCAGCGGAGAATTTTCCGCCGCCGGGGCCGTCCGTGCCGACAAAATCAGTATCGCAGAACCGGCAAATCGCCGCGGCGCGATCCGGTTCGCGCCCGCTCCATAAGTTGCATCCGGCAAACCGGCAAAATACCGCTGCGCGCCCGGTTTGCGCGCCTTCGCCTTGAATCGTATAATATATTTCTTTAATTGTGTAAGGCATTGTTTTTTGGTGTTTGAGTGTTGGAGTACTGGAGTGTTGGAGAGAGCGAAAACCGAAACCCGACAACACTTGAACACTGAAACATTATTTTTGATAGCGAATCGGGTCTGTGACGCCGGCGTCGGCAAAGCCTTTCAATCGCAGGAGGCAGGCGTCGCACTCGCCGCAGGAAATGCCATCCGGTGAAGGATCGTAACAGGTGGTCGTCAGGCTGTAATCGACGCCGAGGTCGAGACCGGCGCGAATAATTTCACTTTTCGTTAAATGAATCAGCGGCGTGTGAATTTTTAGCCGCGTTTTTCCCTCCA
>CAYVDX010000433.1:0-4283 GCA_964450485.1 uncultured Calditrichaceae bacterium | reverse complement strand
AAATATTGATAATTTTAACGGCACGTATGATTTTGGCGCGCAGTTGTTAGGTATAAATATTGGTTACCGATTGAAATAAAAAGTAGGGGTGGAATGCTTCCGCCCGGTAAATCCGCAGCGGCGGAATGCTTCCGCCCGGCGCAAAATAAAACGAAAATTAAAATTCAGGAGTGCATCATGAAGCGATTACAATCCCTTATTATTCTGCTGGCCTTTGTGGCAACCGGCGTGTTCATCGGTTGTGAGGTCAACCAGCCGGTGGAAGTTGCGCCTGCCACAATCGATGCGGGAAGCGCCGATTTCTCAACGATTGCCGCCATCGGCAACAGTTTAACGGCCGGTATGCAGGATGGCTATATTGCCGGAGAAAATTCTGTCAACAGCTATCCGGCAATGATCGTCCGGCAAATGGGAAAAACCGTTGGCGAGGATGAAAACAGCGATTTTGTGTTTCCCTTTTTTGATCCGGGCGCCGGTTCAAAAATGGAATTAACCGGTTTTGACGCCAAGGGAAACCCGGTAATTCAATTCACCGATTTATTATCCATTCCGAGAAATATCAATTATCCCAAACCGTACAACAACCTGGCCGTACCCGGCGCATTGGCCGTGGACGTGATCCAGGCGAGAGATCAAACCACTTCCGCAGGTAATAACCCACTGTTTAATTTAATCTTACGCAACAGCGTGCTGACCCCGCCCGGCACGGAGTTGGAACAGGCTATTTCTTTAAATCCCACATTTATCATTTTGTGGATTGGCAATAATGACGTGTTAGGCGCGGCAACTTCCGGCAACACAACGCCCGGCTTGCCAACGTCGCAGGCAAATTTTGAAACAATAATGACGACGATTTTTGGCGGATTAAAACAGGCGCTGCCCAACGTCAAAGGGGTGGTCGCCAATATCCCGGACGTGCTGTCAATTCCCTTTGTCACCACCGTGCCATACAAGGTCGATGTGCCGGGCGTTGGAGAAGTTCCCCTGGTCATTCAAAAAGGCGATGGCAGTATCGGACAAGCGACGGCAAATGATCACATTCTGCTGACCGCTTCGAACGTCATCGGTGATGTTTCCGGCACTTACGGGCCGGCGGGTGTGCCGGTGGGTCTGGACGCTGCCGCGCCGCTGCCGAATGCGCTTGCTTTAGATGAGGCGGAAATTCAGATTCTCAGCGATGCCATTGACGGGTATAACGAAATCATCGCTCGTCTGGCGGAACAAAATGACTTTGCCCTGGTGGATGCAAATTCCATTTTAGAAAAATTTTCCAGCCCGGAAGGCGTTGAAATCGGCGGCATTACTTACAGCTCGGATTACATCACCGGCGGTATTTTCAGCCTGGATGGCGTCCATCCGAATACCCTGGGTTACTCGATTACGGCGAACGCTTTTATCGAGGCAATCAACGTCAAATATGGCAGCAATATTCCTTTTTTGAATATTACGGAGTTTTACGCTGCGACAAATTAGCGGGTGGCGACATTCATTGGTGGGTACATCTTTTTTTTTACAATTGTCACGGCAAGGGCATTCAATTGAATGCCCTTGCCGCGTTTTTGACGTTAAATATCCCGCGTTCAATTCTGCCGGTCAAAATCATACAACGGAAATTGCTGGCACATTTCGCGGATCTCGCCGCGAACGTGTGAGGCTGTGGCTGCATCATCCTTGTTTTTTAGCACGCGATCAATAAAACCCGCAATTTGTTTCATTTCCCCTTCCTTAAAGCCGCGGGTGGTGAGCGCAGCGGTTCCAAGGCGAATCCCGCTGGTGACAAACGGGCTGCGCGTGTCAAACGGAACCATGTTTTTATTCACGGTAATGCCGGCGGCGTGCAGCGCGTTTTCCGCATCGCGCCCGGTGATGCCGGCGTCGGTTAAATCGACCAGCATGACGTGGTTGTCGGTGCCGCCGGATACGATTGTATAACCGGCGCTTACCAGCCCGTTTGCCAGCGCCTGGGCGTTGTCGATAACTTGCCGCGCATATTTTTTAAACGATGGCTGCAACGCTTCCTTGAATGCCACGGCTTTTGCCGCGATGACGTGCATCAGCGGTCCGCCCTGCACGCCCGGCATCACCGTGCTGTCCAAAATTTCAGATAATCGTTTGACCCGGCCGGATTTCGGCGCAACAATGCCCATGCGATTTTCGCGATCCTTGCCCATCAAAATCATTCCGCCGCGGGGGCCGCGCAGGGTTTTGTGCGTTGTCGTTGTTACCGCATCGCAAAAGGGAATGGGCGACGGGTGCAGCCCGGCCGCAATCAGACCGGCCGGGTGAGCGACATCCGCCCAAAGAATCGCCCCGGTTTCATCGGCGATTTCGCGGAATTTATCGAATTCGTAAAAGCGGCTGTATGCGCTGGCGCCAATGATGATCATGCGCGGTTTATGCTCGCGGGCTTTTTGGGCAACATCATCCATGTCGATGTACCCGGTTTCCGGGCTGACGCCGTAGGGCACGATGTTGTAAATTTTTCCGGAAAAATTGACCGGGCTGCCGTGGGTGAGATGCCCGCCATGGGCCAGGTTCATGCCCAACACGGTATCGCCGGGTTTGCAAAACGCAAAATAGATCGCCATGTTTGCCTGCGCGCCGGAGTGGGGCTGCACATTGGCGTATTCCGCCCCGAAAAGTTCGCAAGCGCGGTCGCGGGCCAGGTTTTCTGCAATATCGACAAATTCACAGCCCCCGTAATAGCGCTTGCCCGG
Organism: uncultured Calditrichaceae bacterium; assembly: GCA_964450485.1. GTDB lineage: Bacteria > Calditrichota > Calditrichia > RBG-13-44-9 > J075 > JACKAQ01. The sequence continues at coordinate 1,566 of CAYVDX010000433.1, read as the reverse complement.
GTAGCCTTCGGCGTATTTGTTGGTCATCACGCTGCCGGCAGCTTCCAGCACGGGTTTGCTCACAAAATTTTCCGAAGCGATCAACTCAAGCGTTGTGTTTTCCCGTTCGGTTTCTTTCATAATCGCCTGGTAAATTTTCGGATCGAATTGTTTCAGGTGAGTCGGCATTGTATTCTCCGTATATTTTATATCGTTCTGATTTGAGCGATTTTGGATGCAGAGCGTCCGGGTATGGCATTCGAAGCAGAGCGTCGAACGAGATTTCTACCCGTTTGACATATTTATAAAGAATGTGTCCGGTACTGAATGACGAATTCAATAAAAACCAATCATTTCACCAGTATCATTTTCCGGCGCGCGTTGAGGATCGAATAAAAATAAACCCCGGCGGGTAATGAATGGGCGTCAAAATGCAAGCGATGTTTTCCGGCTGTTTTGCGGCCTTGCGCCAGCCTTGCGACCACCTGTCCGTGTAGATTATACACGGTAAAAATAATTTCTGCGGATTCGGTGAGTTTGTAATCGATAATGGTTTCTCCGTTAAAGGGATTTGGGTAGTTTTGTAAGAGCGCGATTTTTTTCGGAACGGTATCACGATTCGATCGAATGCCGGTAATTCCTTGTTCCTCGACAATATGAAACCGCTGGTTGACGGGCAAGTCATACAACATTTCGCGAGCGCCGCCCGGCCACTGAATTGCTAAAGAATCGATCAAAACAGCGGCGCCAACGCCGATAGTTTCAACAAAGCTGTTTTGTGATAAATAGCTGATACCGCAATGTGTGGTTCGAATCAGTTTTTTGCCGTTGACAAACACTTCTATTCTACTGCCAATGCCGTCACGATTACTGTTTCTCCCTTCTAATTTTAGCTTTATCCAATTGTTGGCTCCGGAGCTATTTTGCCATAAACTGAACAAGGTCGGTGCTGTGTTTAGAACGGCAATGTCAAGATAGCCATCATCGTTGAAATCGCCAATAGCGTTTCCGTGACTGTTTGTTGTGTCCAAATCAAAACCGATCGCGCTGGTTTGTACAAAGTTGCCATCTCCCTGGTTTTGGTAAAGTACGTTGCTCGCGCTGGGATCGCCATCCTGTACCGATATGAACAAATCGAGATCGAGATCGTTATCGTAATCGAAAAAATTAGCGCCCCAACTTAATTTGTGCAAAATAACGCCAAGAGAATCAGCGACATCGGTGAAGGTGTTATCCCGGTTATTCCTTAACAGGGCGTTTCCGTGTGCTGTGTTTGTGATATACATATCGGAGAAGCCGTCGTTATTGTAGTCGCCAACGGCAATCCCCATTGCGTTAAAGACAAGATCGGTGTTTGACATGCTGCTAATATCGCTAAAAGTGCCGTCTCCGTTATTATGAAACAAGGTATTCACCGTTCCGCGATCATGGGCCAGGTAAATATCCAACCATCCATCGTTGTCGATATCCAGAAATGCGGCGGCAAGCGGACGCTTGCCGGGTGCTGCTACGCCGGCTGCCAGTGTGACATCGCTGAAAGCGCCGTTGCCGTTATTGCGGTATAGAATATTGTCTGTTTCCGGCTCA
>CAYVDX010000432.1:0-4285 GCA_964450485.1 uncultured Calditrichaceae bacterium | reverse complement strand
CGATCATTACCGGCAATAGCGCAGAATATCTCCGCAAAAGCGGCCAGGAAAAAGACCTTGACTTCATTCTGACGCATGTTGATGACCTTGATAAAGTTTACCTGTATGAAAAAAATCAAATTATTGAACATCATGTGAGAAAAGCGGTTTCGGAGGTGCACACGATTTGAGCGGAAAAACATATCAAAACAAACCGGGTTGGAAAAAGAAACTGGAGACCACCATGCCGTGTGTGGTTATTTGTCCCGGGTATTATGGTCACGGCATTGCCAGAAGCCTTGGTCGTCTTGGCATACCGGTATATGGCGTCCATCAGGCTCGTAATTCACCCGCCGTTTACTCACGTTATTGGAAACGGAACTTTTTTTGGGATTTGAACCGCGCAACCGGGGAAGCATCCGTCGATTGGCTATTGCAAACTGCTGGCGAGATTGGCCGGAAAGCGATACTGATTCCAACCGACGATCATAGTTGCGTGTTCGTAAATGATCATGCGGAAGCGCTTCGTGAAAAATACCTGTTTCCCGAACAGCCCGCCGGTCTTACTCGCGCGCTCTCGAATAAAGAACAGATGTACTTTCTCTGCAAAAAACATTCCATTCCCACGCCTGAAACGCTCTTCCCTAAATCGCGAAAGGAAGTGGTTAAGTTTATCGACGAAGTCGCTTTTCCGGTCATGCTGAAAGGGATTGATACGGTGGCGCTTTATAAACAAACCGGTGCAAAAATGGTCATCGTAGAGAATGCCGATGCACTGCTGAAATACTACGACGCAATGGAAACGCCGGAAAAACCGAATTTGATGTTACAGGAATTTATTCCCGGCGGCTCGGAAAATGTTTGGATGTTTAACGGGTATTTCGATGATCAATCGAATTGCCTGTTTGAGATTACCGGCAGAAAGCTCCGTCAATACCCCGCATATACCGGCATGACCAGCCTGGGCATCTGTTCGGAAAATGAAGCCGTATCGAAACAAACCAAAGATTTTATGAAAGCGATCGGTTACCGGGGCATTTTGGATATCGGCTTTAAGCATGACGTCCGCCGGGATAAATATTATCTTCTGGATCCCAATCCACGCATTGGCGCCTCGTTTCGCCTGTTTGTCGATACAAAAGACATGGATGTGGCGCGCGCACTCTACTTACACCTCACCGGGCAACCCATTCCACCGGGAGATTTGGTTGAGGGACGAAAATGGCTGGTTGAGCCGTTTGACATCGCCTCTTCAATTCGCTATTGGCGGGATGGGAAGCTCGCGTTAAAAGATTGGCTGCGATCCTTCCGGGGCGTCGTGGAAGCGCAATGGTTCGCTTCGGATGACCTGCGCCCATTTGGAATGGTGTGGCTTCGGGCCTTGAGTTTGTCCGTTGAACGATTGTTAAAGAAAAATTGAAACCGTTTTACCATTTACTCTCAATTGCAAAACAACGACCGCACCCGGATAAATAGGAGTCTAAGATGACCAATTCACCTCGCAACAATACTTCAAATATTTTTTTACCCGGTATGCAAAAAAAGACAACCATTGATCAATACTTTAGCAAAAAATCATCGTATTGGAATAAAATATATCAACGGGATGATGTAGAAGCCATTATCTATCAACAACGGTGTAGCATTGCCCTTAAATATATTAATGAGCTATGCCTGCCCACTGACGCCAAAATCCTTGAAGTGGGATGTGGAGCGGGGTTAACAACGGTTGAACTTGCCAGAAGCGGCTATAGCGTCGTATCGCTCGACAGCGTCAAGGAAATGCGCGATTTAACCCGCCAACGTGCCCGGGCGGCCGGTGTTGCAGAGCGTGTCAAAATCATCCATGGCGATGTTCACGAATTGACATACCCGCCGGCGTCCTTTAATTTGGTAATAGCCCTGGGTGTCATCCCGTGGTTGGCAAATGTAAAGCAAGCACTCTCCGAAATTGTCAGGGTGCTTACTCCGGGCGGGCATTTAATTATCAGCGCGGATAACCGAAATCGCTTAAATTATTTTTTTGACCCGACGCGAATGCCGATGTTGACCGGTATTAAAAAGACATTGTTGCAAATGCTTGAAAAAACGGGATTGCGAAAAAAGCCAAAAGTACCCGGCGCAAATATGCACAAAACAAGCGAAATGAATCGCATACTCGCATCAGCCGGCATGGAAAAAATCAAACACCAAACCATCGGCTTCGGTCCATTTTATTTTTATAAGTATCCGCTGCTTCCCAATTCAATTCAATTAAAGATACACCATTTACTACAACACCACGCGGATCGCGGTTTTCCGATATTGCGCTCAACAGGTTCTCAATACCTCGTTTTGGCAAGGAAACTCTGATTCGCAATCGTTTTTTTAACTTCGGCGGCAATTGCCGGCTTGAAGCGATTAATAACAAACCGAAGCGATAAACAACCCGCGATGAATAAGGAGACCAAGCGTAAATGCTGACAAAAGCGAAGACAAACGAGCGTTATCAAACCATGGCAAAAAACTACCGGCAACGCGTCGAAAACTATTTCGAAACCACGGCATCTTTTTGGAAAGATGTTTATGGACAGAACGGCGTGCATGGCGCATTATATCGCCAGAGACGAGATTTAATCGATGAATATGTGAGAAGCCTTCATCTGCCGGCTGAATCACACTTCCTTGAAGTTGGCTGCGGGGCCGGATTTACAAGCGTAAACCTGGCCCGAAACGGCTATCGAGTCACCGCCGTGGATGTGGTGGAAGCGATGGTAGATTCGGTTCAAAAACTTGCGGCCGAGGCCAATGTCGCCAATCGCATCACCGCCCGGGTCGGGGATGTGCACCGGTTGGATTTTCCCGACAATACCTTTGATGTGGTCATTGCCATTGGCGTATTAGAATGGGTCCCCGCGTTGCATCAGCCCCTGGCGGAATTAACACGGGTGCTGCGTCCCGGTGGATATTTAATCGTCAACGTCGATAATGCCTGGGCCATTCATCGCGTCCTGGATCCATTGAAATTCCCCGTCTTAACGCCGGCGAAACGCATCATACGCAATATGCTTGAAAAAATTGGCGCAATCAAACCCATTGCCTGTTCTAATCGCTGTTCCATCAGGAAATTAAACGCGGCGATTGCCGCAGCGGGGCTCCAAAAAATCCAGGGCGCCACCTGCGCCTTTGGTCCCTTTACTTTTTTGGGTCGCACAGTGCTTCCCGACCGGCTTGGCGTAAGCGTTCACCACTTTCTGCAACGGTTGGCCGACAAAAACATACCCGTTGTGCGAATAGCGGGAGAAGTCTATCTCGTTTTGGCGCAAAAATAAGCCGTTGCAATATGATTCCCCGGCTTATGAAAACGCAACCCTTTAAAAGATAAACAAGGGTTGTTAATCAAAAACCGTCTATATAACTTTAAGGAACTAAAAAACATGCTTAAAATTGGAATGGTCGTTTTTTCACATTATCCGGGCGATGTGCGAGTCCGCCGCGAAGCAGAAACGTTACGTGAAGCAGGCATGTCTGTGGATGTTATCTGTTTGCGGGGTAAAACGCAGGCAAGGCAGGAAACCATTTACGGCGTCAATGTCTATCGCAGCAACCTGCAGAGATCGCGCGGCAGAAAACTACGCTACCTGTGGGAATACTTTTACTTTATCCTGAGCGCTCTGATAAAACTATCCATGCTACATTTCCGAAAGCATTACGATATCATCCACATCCATAATATGCCGGATGTTCTTGTTTTTAGCGCGATCTACCCCAAACTTACCGGTGCGAAAATAATCCTCGACCTTCATGATCCAATGCCGGAAGTCTATATGGCCAAATATTTCATTGCTGAATCTCATCCGATAATCCGGGCATTAAAATTGTTTGAAAAACTCAGCATCCGTTTTGCAAGTCATGTAATTACGCCGAATATTTCCTTTCGCGACCTCTTTATATCCCGCGGCTGTCCAACCCGGAAAATTGATATTGTAATGAACACACCCATGGAGCGGATATTTTTAAATAACCGGGCAAAAAAACATTCCTCTCCGCCGTCAGGTAAGAAAAAGTTTGTAATAATGTTCCACGGCACCATCGTCGAGCGGCATGGTATTGATCTTGCGCTTCACGCGCTTGTATTTGTCCGCGAACATATTCCCAATCTTAGATTCAATGTGTACGGCAGGGGGGATTACGTTGATCAACTTTTAACAAAAGTCGAGGAATTGAAATTAGGCGAAATTGTTGAATATTATGGCCCTGTATCCAACGAAAAAATTTCCGAAGCCATCCAGGGCATTGATCTTGGGCTTATTCCCAATCGGGTTTC
>CAYVDX010000431.1:3042-4297 GCA_964450485.1 uncultured Calditrichaceae bacterium | reverse complement strand
AAACCGTCAACAATTGCCCGATGGTTGATCCTATTGCCGATCCGATTTGTACGATGGGCCCCTCACGCCCGGCCGATCCGCCGGAGCCGATGGTGATGGCCGCCGCGGCAATTTTGCTCAAAATAACCCGCGGGCGGATGCTGCCGCCGTGAATCGCTACGGATTCCATCACTTCCGGCACGCCGCTGCCGCGCACTTCGTGGGCGATAAAGTGGACGACCGGCCCGACAATCAAACCGCCGACAGCCGGCAGCAATAGACGCTCCCACCAGGGCATTCCCTCAACCCAGCCCAGTGAATATTCCCAGGTTTGGAAAAAAACGCGATGTGAAAATTTAATCAGAAATCGAAAGCCAATGGCGCCAAAAGCGGCTAAAATGCCGATAAATATGGCGGAAATGACCATGAATATATGTTCAGCGCGGCGAATCCCGCCGAAAATTTGCTGGCTACGATCAACAATATTGCGCCGAAGATGAATGAGTTTGACGCCGTATTTTCGCAGTGTTTTTCGATACGTCATCTTATTTAAAGTCCGGTGGCGGGGAAATATCCGCATCAATGTCAATATTTTTATTGCGAACTAATAGTAAAATAGCGCTTTGCGGAACGACAAAGTATTTTTCATTTTCGTATTTAATTTCAACAGCCGCTTTTCGCAAAAACAACGCAAAATCATCAACACGCACTTCCATGGGAAAATATTTCGGCTCCGGGTCATTGCCGGAATTCCAGGGTTCGTCGCCCAGCGATGACGGGCTGGCCAGCGGAATTCCCGGCCCGGTTTTCACAATGTAGCCGCGCATCACATCCTCGCGATCTTTAACGGTTTGCGGCAGGTACAAGCCGACGGAAGTTTTCTCTTCTGCTGCTTCCGGGCGAATCAACACTCTGTCACCTAAGACAATGATTTCTTTCATGTTAGCACTCTGTTTTTTATTTTAAACACATTGATTTTGCCTGCGCAACCGCGGCAATCGCGGCCGTTTCGCTGCGCAAAATCGAATCCGACAATTTGATCGCTTGACATTCATTCGCGTTAGCAAGCGCCAACTCTGAATTACTAAAGCCGCCTTCCGGGCCGATGATTACCCAAATATCCTGAAAATCAGCGATATTTATCGTTGGCATCACCTGCGCGGTTTCGGATAAATGCGCCAGCAGCCGGAGCGTTTCGGAGGATTTTTCGCTCTGTTGCAGCCAATCGCTGAAGCGTTGCGGCCCTGAAAGTTTCGGCAGAAACGCCTGTTTGCTT
>CAYVDX010000431.1:0-3032 GCA_964450485.1 uncultured Calditrichaceae bacterium | reverse complement strand
TTTTCAATGCGCTGATGGCAATTTTTTGTAAATGATTGATTTTAAACGTTTTCACATTCGTGTATTTGAAAATCAGCGACTGAATCGAGCAACAGCCTAACTCGGTTAGCTTTTCGACGGCCCAATCCATTCGTTTGGGACGAATCGTTGAAATTGCCAGGTGAATGCGCGGCAGGGGAGGAGAGGCTTCACTTATTTTTAAAACCCGGCAGGCGACAACCCGCCGATCAATTTTTTCAACTTCCGCAACGGCAACCCGACCGCTGCCATCGGTAATTTCGATTTTATCGCCGGGTTTTTTGCGAAAAACATTTACAATATGATGTCGCTCATCGAGTGGTAGTTCAATCGATTGGCTGGCGCTGGTCAATTCAGGACAAAAAAAACGATCCATAAAGTTGAGGTATAAAGGGTGAAGAAAAACGGATAAAAGCGATTTCGGCTAACAAAATCTGGTATTCAAGGTCCGGTTTCAGAATACCACGCCGGCTTCAATGATCCACTGCCGCTGACCCACATCATTCCAGGCGTGATCGATTCGCAACAGGTTAATATACGGCAGGTGAATATGCAAGCCCAGGCCGTAGCCGGTATTGTGATTTTTCAGTGAAAATTGGCTTGGCTCATCCCAAACAATACCGCTATCCATAAAAATACCGAGACTTAATCCGTATTTTAAGCCCCGAAAAAAGGACGGCGCCAGCGGCGCTTCCTTCCAGGAAAGATATTTCATGGGCAGCAGACTGATCCTTGCCTCGATGTGATCCATCATCAGGTTGCGCCCGGAAACCACCTGGTTAAAATACCCGCGAATGCGATTCAGATAACCGATGAAAATCCGGTCATAAATCGGAACCCGCTCGTTCGGAGCGCTGGTGAGCGTGGTCAAATTTTTACCGGCAATGCTGATGCGATCCGTTATTTTTAAATAGGCGCGATGATCAAATCGAAACCGCCAAAATCTTGGCTGGCTGCTGGTAATACCGGAGCGAATAATGTCCCAACTGAGAAAATATCCGCTGCGGGGATACTCGAACAAATCCCGTTTATCGATCATAAATTGCAGCTCAAATTTGGGGAAGAAATCCGTGCCAGTGCCGGAAACGGAATATTGCTTGAATGCGTCGGGCAGTTTTATTCGTCGAAATGAGGCGGAAAATTGCAGCAATGTGTTCAAATTCAGCCGTTTTCCCAATGTCACGCCGATTTTCAGATGGCTTTCATCAAAATCGAAGAATTTGTTGCCAACTTTTTTGCCAAAGGTGTTGATCCCCAAAATAAACCGCGATTTTTTGCCCAGCCAGGGATTGTAATATCGAAGGAAAAAGGAAGGATTGTATCCCAGCCAGCCGCCCACGTTCAACTGTTCATGCATGCCGCGAAAATTGGTGTGCGTCAGCGAAAAGCCATAGCTGACCTTGCTCCAGTCGCGTTCGTTGATGAACAGCAGCGGAACAGGAAGAAGATACCAGCTTTCAGTCAGTTGGATGAGCAAAATTTTTGCTTTTCCCTCTCCGACAACGCCCAACTCCACGCGATTAAAAAGGAATAAGTTGCTTAACCGGTTTTGGATGAGCTGGAAATCCTGTATGTCTAATTTTGCCGGAAAGTCGAAAGGGATTTCCCGTAAAACGACTTCCTCTTTTGTCTTTTCATTTCCAAAAACCAGTACTTTTTTGATGAGAATCGGAAAATCGGCCGCCGTTTGCGCAAGCAAGGTGGAAAACGGAAAAACGAAGCAAATACATAGTATAATCAGCGCTTTGCGCATTCATAAATCCTTTAAAGAATGATCGTAAATTATATATTTTATCATCGAAAGATGAGGATAAATCTACATGAAATCAATGAGTTTTTTTTGATTTGCGGCACGTAAAAGAGAAACTTAATCTATCCAAATCGGGTTTGTCAGGCAAAAATTTTGTCGTTGATTTTTGGTTGTTTGCACTGTTAAGCGGATGTAACCGCTGTTCAGCCCGTTTTCGAAACGGATCGCGTCATCAAAATGACAGGCTTCATTCCCGGGATTAATTTCGCGAACGATTTCTTTCCCGGAGCGATAATCTCCGGTGATCAGCTTTATTTTATGCAAATATCCGAATTCTTTCGTGCTCGTCGCCGCGAAATCTATTTGAAAATGGGTACGGCTTTTGATCGTATCGCCGATGTTCTTTTTTTGATCCGTTTGTAAAACGGTCAGGGATGCCGCCGGTCCGTTTGAGACAATCACGCGTTTTTTTCGCAAAGTGTCCGTTAAATCCGCATGCGTCAGCGGTTTTTCGGAAAAAACGCCGCTGCGCGTTTGTCCCAACAATTGCTCGCGATGATAAATCATTTTAAAAAACGGCGTTTTGATTTGCCGGAAGCAGTTGAAATTTCCGTGCGCATCCGTGCCGCTGATCATCCCGGTTTTATTGCCGGCCAGCAGCGATTTTTTCCAGGCGGCCAATCCTTTATGGAAATATTTATCGACCCTGCCGTTCAGTATTTGCCAGAAATCCAGCGCCTTGCGCTGCAAATCTTTCGGATGCCAGCGTCCCCGGTTAAGGATGATTTTGTTGGAAAACGGCGGTTCATCAAAGGGATGCGCGGCAATAATCAGAACGTTTTGCTCGTTTTGCCGGACATTTTTGATTAAATCCGGCAGCATCGTGGTCGGGCGGTGATTAAAAATTTTATCGCCGCTGTCGCCGCGGCCGGGATAAAAATTGCGATTGCCGATCAGCAGGCAGTGCACGTTTTGCCCGCGGGAATTACCCGTGGAAACCTCCTCGCCGGGCAGGATGGTCACATCGTGGAATTCTTCGTTTAGCTGTTTAATTTCGCGTTGAAAATGCTGCCACTTACGAAGTTGCGGGTCTTTTTTGAAATAGTCATCCGGGTCATTATCCAGGTCGAATGAATGATCGGTGATGGCGATAAAATCGAGTACCACGGCGCGGGCGCACAGCGCGGTTTCGCGGATGAGCGCGCCGAATTCAACGGCGTCATCGGTGTAATTGCTGTGGATGTGCAGATCGTCCCACTGCAAC
>CAYVDX010000430.1:956-4299 GCA_964450485.1 uncultured Calditrichaceae bacterium | reverse complement strand
AAATCTTCCGCGCTGACTTCTTGCTTTGTAACGATATACGCCGCCAACTGTTTTTCCAGGGCAGAGGGCGTTTTCTGTTGATAACCGATCTCATTTAGGATTTTCAACACCCGCGTTTCGTCGATCTCGTCATTCAGTTCATCCAACGCGGCGTCGCGTTGTTTGTGACCGAGCCGCACATCCCAACTGTAGGGCAGGGCATAATTGTGAAAACCGCGTTCTTTTTTATGAATATAAATGCCAACATCATTGATCAGGCAATTCGTCGAGCGACCGGTGTCATCCGGGCGAACCCATGACGCCCGCGCATCCAGAAAAGCCATCATTTCCGACAATTCCACGTCGCAATATCGATAAAAATCGACGAATTGGATATCATCGAAAATGGCGTCATCCTGAAATACCGAGACATCCATGCAACGCGACACGGCATCCGGCATCCGGTGATACGCCTTTCGCGCTTCGATAATATTTCGGTCGATCTCCTTTGGATCAAAAATCCGGTTTTTGAATAATTCCGACACCCGCGTCTCAAAAAATTGCCCGCGCGACAGCCCGGTAACGATGGTTTTGATCCCTTTTTCAACCGCCAAATTAACGCTCAAAGTATAAATCGCCTTGAAGCAGCCATTACACACGTTGCTGAAACGTTTCAGGCTATCGGCAAAAATTTCATTCATTGCCGGCGTTTTTCCCCAGTGGAGATCAAGACCGAGGTCATCCACCACCCGGCGGATGTTTGCCATGGCCTGCGCGGAGATGTAGCCGTTATCCATGCTAAACACCAGGGGATGCAATCCCATTTCCACCAATTGATAGAGCACATAAGTGCTGTCTTTGCCGCCGCTTAACAGCATCAGGCAATCGTATTTGCCGGTTTTTGTCGCTTTGGCCTGATCAAAAATTTGCTGCAACTCGTTTTTAGATTTGAAATATCGCCGCGCCATCTCCCGCTGCTCTTCAAATTCACAACAAATTTGGCAAATTTCTTCATCGTTAATGTGAGCGGAAGGATGGTTTGACGCGATACCACATTGTTTGCAATAACGCAAGTTAGCCCATTGAGATTCAGGATTGGGCTGAAATACTTTCACCACGCATTCACGGATCTGCGGATGTTTTAACAACGCCGCTTCGATTTCGCCCAATTCGATGCGAAAACCCCGCACTTTTACCTGGCTGTCTTTGCGCCCCAGAAATTCCAGATTTCCATTTGGCAGCCAACGCGCAACGTCGCCGGTTTTGTACAGCCGTGAGGCGTGAGGCGTGAGGCGTGAGGCGTTAAGATTATACCCATTACGCTTTACGCTCCACGACTCACGCTCCGCGTTCTTCGTTTCTCGTCCTTTTCTCTTCTCTCCTTGCCCTTTCCCGCAAGGGAGCGCTTGCGTGCCGCTCTTCGTCCCTCGCTCTTCACTCTTCCCTCCTCGCTCTTCAATATCTAAAAACCGCTCCGCGGTCAACGCCGGTCGATTCAAATATCCCCGCGCAACGCCCGCGCCGCCGATATAAATTTCACCTTCCACGCCCGGCGGCGCCGGATTGCCAAATGTATCCAAAACAAAAATTTGAGTATTATCGATGGGTTTGCCAATCGGAACCGAGTTGTCAGTATCATGTTTTGGATCGAACCGATGAATCATACAACCGATGGTTGCCTCAGTGGGACCATATTCATTAAAGATTTCGATATTGCCGCCAAAAAGATCGTGGATTCGCCGGGCCAAACCGGTTTTTAAATCTTCACCGCCCAGGATTAATTTTTTCAATCGCTTACAGCTTGCCAAACTGTCTTCAACGAGCGCCAAATGCGACGGCGTCAGTTTAATGACCTCCACTGCATCCTCATCGATTACCCGCAGCACGGAAATATCCACGCCGTCATGCGCATCGGGATAGATGACCACGCGCCCCCCGGCGATCAACGGCAAACAAGCGGATGTAATGGTTAAATCCGCTGAAATTGTGGAAAATAATGGAAAATCCAATGGTTCATCGGGCAAATATTGCCCTTTTGCCCATTGCAGATAATTCGCCAGCGATCCATGTTTAATCATCACGCCTTTGGGCTGCCCGGTGGAGCCGGAGGTATAAATGATATACGCTAAATTTTCAGGTTTTGAATCGTGTTTTGGGTTTTGATTATCTTCCCGGCTGATAATTTCCCAATCGCTATCTAAGTTGAGAATTGTTAATTGCCTGTTCCGGTGGAGCCCGCCTGCCCCGGTGGGGTTGTCTGCTGCCAATTTGTCATTAACGAACAATTTTGACGATTTTGAAATAGCTGTAATGTCGAGAATAACCTCTTTTGTAAGCAATAAATTTGCATCGCTATCATCCAACATGAAGTTGATTCGTTCGGGCGGCAACGTCGGATCAATCGGCAAAAATGCGCCGCCGGCTTTCAAAATGGCTAAAAAGCTGACGATCAATTCCGGCGAGCGATTCAAACAGACGCCCACGATCTTTTCCGAATTCACACCGTGTTGCCGGAGATAGCGCGCCAATTGATTGGATTGTTCATTCAGCTCGCGATAACTCACTTTTCGGCTGCCGCACGCCAGGGCAATGTTTTCGGGTGTGGCTTGCGCCTGCGCTTCGAATAATTCGACAGCATTCCGGGCGGGAAGAGCAGCAGCGGTTTGATTGAAATTTACCAGCAGATCGCGTTTTTCAGACGCCGACAACAAATCGATTTGCGCGATGATCTGATCCCGGTTGGCGATAAAATGATCAACGATCACCAGAAAATGCCGGATGGCGCTTCGTTGAAGATTTTCCGGTAAAACGTCGCTGTTAAAATCAAAATGCAGTTGGATGCTGCCGGTTTGATCGAGGTCATGCACCTGCAAGCGCAAACTGTGCCCGCGGTCGCCGTGGCCGGGATGAATCCAGTTTGATCGCATCGGCATTCCCGCGAAATCGCCAAAAGACGCATTAATGAAATTTAACACTGCATTAAAAGGCGTCGAAGCTGATTCGCTGACCCCGGGATGGGCGTAACGCAAAAAATTATGCGCTTCGTCAATCACTTTGGGGGCTAAAGTGGCAAAAGTTTCCGCTTCCGCAAATTCGACATGCAAGGGAAGCAACTCGATAAACAAGCCAATGGTTTGCTTAAAATTTTTGGAAGGGCGATTATGCGACGGCGCGCCCAGCGCAATGTGCGAATTGCCGCTGACGCGATGCAAATAAGCAAACATCAGCGCGGCGAAAACGTTGAACAGTGACAAATCCGGGGTCAACGAGCGAAACGGTGATTCCCGGGCAATCGCCTTGAGTTTTTTATTGGCCATATCGAGAAACTTGGCCACATTGTCACTCTTGATCAGCCCTTCATCGA
>CAYVDX010000430.1:0-946 GCA_964450485.1 uncultured Calditrichaceae bacterium | reverse complement strand
TCACAGTAACCGCGTTCCGTGCGGGTGGAACGTTCAACCGGCGGTTTGCCGTAGAGCGTCAGCGGCGCATTGGGTATCGATTCTTTTTTCCGCCAATATGATGAGACTTTTTCAAACAGCGGCGATTGGCGAAATTTCTTCTCATACATCAAATAATCTTGATATTGGGGCGGCGGCGTGGCCGTTTCCAGGCGTTTTTTCAATGCCAGCCGATAAAATTCAGCCATGCGCTGCTGCAACACGGCCATGGAAAATCCGTCGGTAAAGAGGTGGTGTTGGTTCACATACCAACAAAATTCAGCGTCGGCCAGTTTGATCAATGCCGAATCGAAAAGGCATTCCGACAGCTCGAAACGATGTTTCCGGCGTTCATCCAACCAATGCTTGAGAGCGGCGCGGGGATCATCCATCGTCGAGAAATCTTCCATTTGCAGCTTGAAATTCAGCGAATCGAGCGCGCGTTGCCGGGGAATGCCATCGGTTTCGTTGATCACCGAACGAAGCGCGTCGCTTTGATCCACCACCGTTTGAAAGGCCTGCCGGAAAGCGACCGGTTCGATTTTCCCATCGATAAAAAACGCGATTGCCATATTGTACAATGGCGAATCCGGATCGAGCTTCTGCCCGGTCCAGATGGCAAACTGGCTGCGGGTCAGGTTGGATTTATTGAAAATGATATCTTTCATATCCATGCGAACATCCATTATTTCGGCGCATGTCACATTGCGCCATGGCAAACCGATGAAACGGCTTATCAAATCTCTATAAACAGAATACGTTACAACCAAAAATATTCAAATATAATTTTCGAGCCTTTTGCAAATTTCGCTCCAAAGGAGCCCCTTGCGGGGTGCGCTGAAATATGAATTATAAATTAACCCTTAAAAATTTGGTAGTGGTTAAAAAGTAAGTGATTCTGATAAAAATTACATGTCAGGCTCTGTCA
>CAYVDX010000429.1:0-4308 GCA_964450485.1 uncultured Calditrichaceae bacterium | reverse complement strand
CAGCACAAACCAAAGAAAGATAAATCCGACGAACAAAACAGGCCCGGGAAAGTAATCCACGCCGGGAAAAAAGGCCAGAAAAAACGCCAGTATCCATCCGCTAAAGTAAAGATAGAAGCTGCCCGCTCTCCAGTCAAATTGTCGCAAACCTTGGAGAAAACTCCGGAAACGCTGATCGATGCTGAGATGTAAATCGTTCAAAAATGGCTCCGGTCTGTTTTACCTGCTGGATCACCGTCGGGAATACAGGTTAGTGTGTGTTATCAAATCTTGTTTCTGCTCGTTGAAACGACGACGGAGCAATGGAGAGAAGGGAATTTTCGCCGGTTCTCCCGTTCGCCGCATCGCCGATTCACTCAGCAACCCGGCGCATTTTTTTGATTTCCGAACGCTGCCGTTTGGCTTTCAAGCGTTTTTCAACGGACTGCTTTGTCGGCTTTGTTTTACGTCGTTTTTTGGGGCGTTTTGCCGCTTTGCGAATCAGCAGGATTAAACGATTGAGCGCATCCTTGCGATTTTTCTCCTGGGTGCGAAATCGCTGGGCAGTAATCACAAGCACGCCGTCATTGGTAATGCGCTTCCCGGCGATGTAATACAACCGCTTGCGAATCTCATCCGGCAGCGATGGCGATTTGAGCACATTAAACCGCAACTGCACCGCGGTGGACACTTTGTTCACATTTTGCCCGCCCGGCCCGGATGCGCGGACAAACTTTTCTTCGATCTCGTTTTCGTCAATCGAAATATCCGAGGTAATTTTAATCATAAATTGTGAATCGTTAAATGCCTATTTTATCGCCACTAAAACAGCCAAAATGCAAACTTCCGAAAAATCGCCAATAGCAGGATAAGAATCAGGTGTGAAAAATCAAAAGCATTGCCGTCTGACATTTGCAACGGTTTTACAAAATTGCGAATGACCTCCAGCATGGGCAAATATATGCGATCCAGCGTTTCTTTAATTCGCAGGGCGGTTTCGTTATATGATTTATTAAAAACCACCAGCGCCCAGTGAACAATTGCGCCTAAAATTAAAATATTAATGACCAGATTAATCAATCCGAACAATTTTAACCTCCTCATAAGTAATCACATAATTTTAAAAAATACGGCGTTGCGATGTTTTTTTCAATGATTATTGTAAAATACTTCCCAAAGTTGCGCACAGTTACAAATTACGCGGAAACAAATAGCCATATTTGGTGGTTGAGAATACCAGAATATTTTTGTATTATTGATGCGGATAAATCACATTGAAACGCTCGGAAAAACAATCGTGTAACCCTGAGGAGATTTTTGAACGACTATCAAGACATTCCCTATATAAATACCCACCAATGGGCGCCCCAAAAACCCCGTCGCGTTTGGCTGAACATTCTTTTATTTTTGATTACCATTATTACAACAATGATGACCGGCGCCAGCTTCCAGGGCTTTTCCTGGGCTGCGCAATTTGAAAATCCCGCGCTGATTTTTAACGGCTGGTCGTATTCTTTTGTAGTACTGCTGATTCTTACGACCCACGAGTTCGGGCATTATTTCGCCTCGCTACGGCATCGCATAAATGTGACGCTGCCGTTTTACATTCCCCTGCCCATTCCCGACTTGTTCCATTTTGGCACGATGGGCGCGTTTATACGTATCAAATCGCCGATTCCCCATCGCACCGCGCTGATGGACGTGGCCGTGGCCGGGCCGCTGGCCGGATTCGTTTTCAGCCTGATATTTTTGACATTTGGCTACCTCACCCTGCCATCCGCCGAGCAAATAATGGCACATGTGGACATCGTTCATCAGCGACTTGGCATCACCCCGGAAATGGTGAAAGAAGCCGCTGCGACGCTGACACTCGGTAAATCCACGCTGATCTGGTTTTTCAACGACGTGATCGGCCAGGGCAAAGTGCCCATGAGCGAAATTTACCACTTTCCCTTTATTTTCGCGGGATGGGTGGGCTTGCTGGTAACGGCGTTAAACCTGCTCCCCATCGGTCAGTTGGATGGCGGGCATGTCGTTTATGCGCTGTTCGGCTATCGCGCCAAAAACCTCAGCCGGATCGCTTATGGCGCGCTGGCCGGTTTAACCGTCATTCTGTATTATTTTCGCGGTTCCGAGGCGACCGTTTGGGTTCCCTGGATGATCATTCTCGCCATTATCGGCTTGCGGCATCCCCCCACCCTGCGCGATGAAATCGAAATTGATCAGACCCGCCGCTGGCTGGGATGGCTTTGCATCGCGATCTTTTTCCTTTCGTTCATCCCGCTTCCCTTTCACCTAAGTTAAGAGGAAACAAAACTATTCAACCCAAGAAACACACAAAAAGTACGAAAAGATATAACAAAAGACGGGGATTAGAAAAGAAAATAAAACGGATTTCGTATGTTATAACAAGATAATCATGGTCGTGAAGTCAATTTCCCATTAATCGGTATTCACCGGGTGTCCTTGCTCAATCTTTTAAGGGGTCGAAAGAAAAGTTTTTACAAATAAGTGAATGGATGAATTCTATTAGAATTTTGTCCAGTCAGGAAAAACGAACACGAAAAATTCTTTTATAAATATTTTTAGTATATTTCGTTTGTTTCCCCGGCTGTCCGGGGCAAGATGTGGGCTAAATCGTAACAAGGAAACAATTACATGGTGCTTTGGACTGTTGCAATTTTAATGACCGTTCTTTTTTTAATTCTGTTGGCATTGGTCTTTTTGCGGAAATTACAATTTGACGCCATCCACCAAAACTTTCTCGAATTAGAAGATGAGTTTGGCGGACGGGTCATCCGGAACGGGTTTGCGGTGCGTCCACGTTATGCAGGCTCGTACAAAGGCGAGGAATTCTCCATTTCCATCACATCTGAAAAAACCGAGGATGAACGGAGGTATTACATCGCCGTCAACATGCAGTCGGATTCACAGGTCAGTTTTACAATTATGTCCAAAGATTGGCTGGGCAAACGCGAGCTTTCCCCGGAACGGCAGCAAGAGTCGATTTCCGTCAATAACGACGCCTATTTGCTGGAAGCGACAAATCTGGCGAATTTGCGCGGCATGGATATTCCCAAACTGGAAAATATCATTTCGATGATGCACCCGTTCGCCTATGTGCTCATCGGCAAAAGCCGGATGCTGCTGGAACGCGCTTCGGTCAACATTGTCCAGGATTCAAAACTGGACGCGTTGAAGCCGCTGCTGGAGGGAATGTATCATCTTAAACTGGCGATGGGTTAAATGCTGTGTTGGCGTTCTGAAATGCTTCCGTGGCGTAGGGTGGAACAAAGTCCTCCCTGGGACGGAGCAAAAAGAATAAACACTTGAATCACACGTGCATAACAATTATATTACCACGTGTATTAAGTATGGAGTAAATGCAATGACGACAAAATTAACGCTAACATTAGATAATAAAATCATCGAAACTGCAAAAATATATGCAAAAAAAAATGAAATAAGTTTATCAAAACTGGTTGAGTTTTATTTAAAATCGCTTAGCGCCAACGTTGAAAATCAAATCGAAAACCTTCCTCCGATTACCAAAGCGCTTTCCGGTATAGCTAAGATTGAAACAACAAAATCTGATAAAAAGCTATTAGAAGACGCGTTAAACAAAAAATTTTTATGAAAGAAAAAATATTTATTGATACCGACGTAATATTAGATGTTGCTTTTGAAAGAAAACCATTTTTTTATTTCTCACAAAAAATCCTTTCATTGGTTGAAAAAAACTATTTTACAGGGTTTACATCTTCACTGATATTGGCAAATTGTTATTACATCATAAGTAATAATAAAAACAGAAACGTCGCCCAAAAGACGATTTCCAAATTAAGGTCAATATTAACGATATTACCCTTTACAGATAAAGAGATCGGTGAATCTTTAAATTCGAATATCAGCGATTTTGAGGATGGTGTTCAATATTTTATTGCTGTCAATAATGGATTAGATACGATCATCACGAGAAACATTCGAGATTATAAAAAAGTAAATATCAATGTATTCCTTCCCTCCGATTTTTTAAGTTTAGATAAAATTAAAAAACGGTTCAACAATAAATAACGAAATAAACGCATTATCAATCCCCAAACCAATAGCACCTTAACACCATAAAACAATAACATTCCCCGACACTGAAAGTCGATTTTTATAGATGACAAAAACGCCAATCATTCAAAACATCCCGGGATCATTTCGAGCCGGTTATGTTGCCGTCATTGGGTTGCCGACTGTGGGTAAATCCACCCTGCTAAATCATTTGATCAGGCCAAAACTGTCGATTGTGACCCACAAACCGCAGACCACGCGAACAAGCGT
>CAYVDX010000428.1:0-4308 GCA_964450485.1 uncultured Calditrichaceae bacterium | reverse complement strand
ACAAGTGTTTTCATTTTACGATGCCTCCTACTACAATGAACTATACACGTATAACATTATTAATAAGCGGAAAACCCCGCTGGTTTTAGCACTGTCTATATATAGACATTTGTTTCTATATATAGACAGTTTTGATGCCAGCATTTCTATATATAGAAACATTGAAACTGTCTATATATAGAAATGTTGAAATTCTCATGTTTCTATATATAGAAAGTTCAACTCATGAGATATTGCCCAGGTTTTAGAATTTTCTTCGATCCAGTAAATTTAATGTCTTTGCGCTTTGATAAGATATTTCCCAAACTTTTCGTTTGCGATTCCATTTACCGCCAACGTTTTTCACTTGTTTTTGTAAATCCGTTTCATCAAGGTCTATTTTTAAACCAACAATTTCAGGTTTCTTGAGGGGCGGATTCCAGTCATCTTCATCTAAAATGATCTCGACCGTTTTATAGCGTCGCTTCCGTTTTTCATCGTAACGGTAACGTACACAAACCAAACGATCGCCAAATTTGGTTAATAATGCTTTAGTGCCCGGGGCGCCCGGTTTAAGAATTCGGCGTATCTTCATTGTTTAGCATGAATTTATCTTTTTTAAAGATAACAAAACAATGACATATAATCCATTTCTTTTTTGATAAAAAAGATTTTTTTTTGTATCTTTTGCGACAAATCTGTTCGTAAAATCGCTACAAATTGTAAAATGATGATGAAACATCCGACGCTAATCGAAAAAGTACGCGAGGTTCTGCGCTTACAACACAAAAGTTATCGCACAGAGCAGTCCTACATATATTGGATAAGAAAATTCCTGCAATTTCACAATATGCGACACCCGCGAGAAATGGGCGCTGCGGAGATTCGGGAATTTCTGTCTCATTTGGCTGTACAGAAAAATGTCGCTGCCTCAACCCAAAAGCAGGCATTGAATGCGATAATGTTTATGTACATTCAGGTTTATGAAAGAAATATTGGCGATATTGGTAAATTTATCCGTCCAAAAAAACCGGAAAAAGTGCCGACAGTTTTTAGCAGGGAAGAAGCAAAAAAGGTTATCTCTCACCTGGAGGGAAGACATTGGCTGATTGTCAATATATTATATGGCAGCGGTCTTCGACTCATCGAATGTTTGCGGTTGCGTATTAAGGATATTGATTTTGCATATAATCAGATTGTCGTCAGAGCGGGAAAAGGTGAAAAAGATCGCTGCACCATGTTACCACAAAAATTGAAAGAACCATTAACATTTCATTTAACAAACGTCAAACAGTTACATAAACAATTTTTAAAAAAGGGATACGGCACTGTTGAATTGCCTTATGCCCTGGCCAAAAAATATCCTAATGCTGAAAAAGAATGGAAATGGCAATACGTCTTTCCTGCTGACAGGGTCTCAAAAGATCCCCGTTCCGGCGCCGTCCGCAGGCATCATCTGCATGAATCTTCTGTTCAAAAAGCGGTGAAAACAGCGATTCGCAAAGCCGGTATCCAAAAACATGCCAGTTGTCATACATTCAGACATTCATTTGCGGCCCACTTGGTAAAGGCGGGATACGACATCCGCACGGTTCAGGAACTTCTCGCTCACAAGAATTTGGAAACAACCATGATCCACGCCCACGTGCTCAACAAGGGCGGAAAAGGCGTTAAAAGCCCGCTGGATGATGTGTAGCCTGAATCATTCAATAGGCCTCACTGTAAGTTTCACATACTAAGCTGTGCTACTTCACTTACGCATCAGTGCACTTACAGATACGCATCAGTGCTCTTCCACATACGTAACGGTGCAAGCACAGGTGCAAAAAATGTAGATGGAGACACTACATCAGTGCTCTTCCACATACGTAACGGTGCACTTGCAGATACGCATCAGTGCTGCTTCACATACTTAACGGTGCTGCTTCACACACGCAGCTATGCACCTTCACATACTTAACGATACACTTCCCATAAACAACGGCGCCTTTCCGGTTTGGTATCATGCCGTTTACAAGGCTTAAACAGCCAGTTTGTCAGGGGATATTCTCTTTTAAACAGAGCAGTTATTGGGTGCAGGTTCCATTTTACGCAATCAAAAGCTCCCTTATGCGGCTTATTTGAGTTGTTGATAGCTGTTCCAAAATTTCTCCCGGCGATCAGCTTTTACGTAGACGCTGGGATTGGGGATTTTTGCCCACCTTTTTGAGACCAGCGCATTCCGCTGCGACACATTTGAGCGCAATAAGTTCCGTAAGTCTCCAAAATCAAGAATTATTCTTATTCTTTATCCAAATTGGATTGGAAAAAAAAGTAGTTTATATTGCCCAATTAATGCAGTAAAAACCGGAACTTAAAAGCAATTGTTGTCATGGAAAGCGGATTAGACATTTTGACGTTGGATAAATTGAACCCGGGCGAAAAAGTGGTGATAAAAGAATTTATTGGAAAACCCTCGGAATTGGATTATCTGTTTGAAATGGGGTTGTTGGAAGATACCACCGTAAAATTTGTCAAAAAAGCACCGCTGGGCGATCCGATTGAAATTAGCTTTCGCGGGTATCATTTATCCATCCGAAAATCTGTTGCAAAATTGATTATTGTAGAAAAGGCTGTGTAGCGAATGATAGAAGCGCCTGAAAAACATTCACATCATCAACTAAAATCAAGCACGAAATCTGTTGAAGTGGCCTTGGTGGGCAATCCCAACACCGGGAAAACCTCGGTGTTTAATGCGCTGACGGGGCTGCGGCAAAAAGTGGGGAATTACCCGGGCGTGACGGTTGAAAAAAAGAGCGGCGTGCTAATTGCGCCCAGCGGCGTCAAAGTCCGCATCCATGATCTGCCGGGTCTGTACAGTCTTGTCCCAAAATCCCTTGATGATAAAATCGCCGTGGACGTGCTAACCGGCAAAAGCCGCGAAAAGATTGATATTCGACTGGTCGTCGTTGTAGCAGACGCCAGCAATCTCAGCCGTAATATGTATTTGCTGACCCAAATTATCGAGCTTGGCAAGCCGGTGATTTTAGCATTAAATATGATCGACGCCGCTGAAGCAAATGGATTAAATATTGATACAAAAATACTTTCGCGGGAACTGGGTATTCCGGTTTTACCCGTGATTGCCAACAAACGACAGGGCATTCCCGAATTGCGGCGCAAAATATTTGAAATCGGGTTACAGGAGAAACCGCGGCTGCCCCGCCCAAAGCGGCTTCAACCGCCGGCTAAATTATCCGCGAACCAAAATGGTAAAAATTCCGCGCAACCGCATGCTGCAAATCCTCCGTTAAAATTGCAAAGCGAAAAACATGACGGCGTTGATGCCAAAACGCGTTATGAATGGATTGACGCAATTTGCGAAAACGCCATCTGCCGCGAACTTGGGGTTGAAAAACGGCTGCGCCAAAAACTCGACAAAGTGTTAACCCACCGGATTGCCGGGCCAATCATCTTTTTGATTGTTTTCGCGCTTATTTTTCAATCGATTTTTTCTTGGGCGGAAGTCCCCATGGATGCCATCGATGCCGGTATCCTTTGGCTTGGCGAACAGGTCGCGCATATCATTCCGGCGGGCGCGCTGCAAAGCCTGATCGTCGATGGCGCGATTGCCGGCGTCGGCGCAATTTTAGTGTTTCTGCCGCAGATACTCTTTCTGTTTTTCTTTCTTTCGCTGCTGGAAGACACCGGATACATGACCCGCGTGGCGTTTATGTTGGATCGCTTTATGCGCGGGATGGGGCTTTCCGGGCGATCAGTGATTCCCCTGCTGTCGTCATTTGCCTGCGCCGTGCCGGGGATCATGGCATCGCGCACCATTTCCAATTGGCGGGAACGGCTAATCACCATTATGATCGCACCCCTGATGAGTTGCAGCGCCCGCCTGCCGGTGTACACCCTGATGATCGGCGCATTTGTTCCCGATAAAAAAATCGCCGGTGTTTTCTCCCTGGCCGGGGTGACGCTCTTGGCAATGTACCTGCTGGGCATCGGCGCAGCCATTGGTGCCGCGCAGGTTTTTAAATATTTTTTGATGCGAAAAAATTCAAAATTACCCACGTTTGTCATGGAACTGCCGCCCTATCGCTTGCCTTCGCTGAGGTGGACATTTTTGCAAATGTGGGAACGCGCTAAAATCTTTATTACCGACGCGGGGAAAATAATTTTAGCGATGTCTTTGATTTTATGGTTTTTAGCGTCCTATCCAAAGCCGGATCATCCCGGTTCGATGACGTCCGGCGAACAAATTCGCCAGAGTTATGCCGGGCAAATCGGGCAGTTTATTGAACCGGTGATTAAGTCCCTGGGTTTTGACTGAAATTAGGCGTG
>CAYVDX010000427.1:0-4310 GCA_964450485.1 uncultured Calditrichaceae bacterium | reverse complement strand
GCCAATTTTGATAACAAACGCCCCCGTTCCCGGGCAACGACTTCTTCCGCGTTAAGCACTTTAATGACAATCATAACACAACCGGGTTTAATTTGTTGATGAACTTTAAAAACCAATCTAACACAATTTTGGGGAAACAATCAACAGGAATTTCGGAAAAAACAAGCAATTAGCGATGTGTTTTTGAGGAAGCAAAACAGAAATTTTGCCGAAAAGGATGCTGCAAGCGCGGGTCACTTTTTGCGACCGCCGGGATTGAACGGCAGGCCTTCCCACATTTTGATGAACTCTTTATCTTTGTGCAACTCTAACAATTTTGCAAACTGCGTTGCTTTTTGACCGACTTCCCAAAGCCGCTTTTCAATGCTTGAATCGGTGAGATTGCCGCGAACGTCGAAATATTTGTGCGCTTCGGGAATGGAAACCTGTTGCGGCAGCACCCAGGCGTGCAGGTTTCGGCTGATGGTGCGCAGGCTGTTCAATGCGTTCAGCGCGCCCATGCTGCCCCCGGAAACGCCTACCAAACCGATCACTTTGCCTTCGATTTCATCAAAGCTCATCAAATCGAGGGCGTTTTTCAGCACGCCGCTCAGGCCGCCGTGATATTCCGGCGAGCCTAATAAAATGCCCTGGGCTTGCTGCACATCCCGGCGCAGCCGAAAGACGTCTTGCGGAAAATCTTTTTCATCCGTCATGCCGTAGAAAACCAGTTCGTAATCGCGCAGTTCGATCAATTGCGTTTCAGCGCCTTCTTTTTTGGCGCCCTCTAACGCCGTGGAAAGCGCTTGTCGGGTATAGCTGCCTTCGCGCAAACTGCCGCAAATCGCGACAATGCGAACTTGTTTTCCATTCTTTTTCGTATCTTGCCTGTTCAACGACTATTCCTTTCGCTATTTTACTGATATCGAGTGGCATAACAGATTTTCAACACCGGAGTTTATCCATTAACTTTTGAATATCTTTTGGATATCTTTTTGTAATTTGGGAATGTGATTTTGAATGATTTGCCAAACCTCCTCGGCGTCAATGCCAAAATAATTATGTGCGACAATATTTCGAAAACCGCGAATTTTAAACCAATCGTATTTGTCCGTTTGCTTCAATAAACTCCTCTGACAATCTAACAACCATCTCTCCAATAATAATAAAATTCATCATCGCTGCATCGAAATCCCGCTGATTCTCATAAAATTCATCCGCGTTTGTATAACCGGCTGAGTATTCAAAAATTTTTTTTACCGAATCTAAAATTGAAAGAAGTTTCAGCCTGTCTTTATCAGACATAAATAACCTCTTTCATAAGGTGTTCTTTTGTATAAGGTTTTAAATATTTTTCGCGACAAATATCAACGTCCCGGTTGAAATTTGATTTTAAATAGTCCTTAAATTTCAATTTGATAGTATAAATATCTTTTGTTCCCGGCTCGAATTCTATTAATAAATCAATATCACTTTCATTATTCTGCTCATCGCGGGCAAATGAACCTATTAAACCAATTTTAATAATGTGGTAATTATTTTTCAGGTATTGAAAATGATTTCTCAAGAAATCCAGGATAAATTCTTTACTCATTTTTTAGTTCCTCAAAAGTTGCTATGCATTGCCAACATCACGCTGCTTGATGCAGCTTTTCAGCCAGGGCGTCAGGTTTTCAAAATTAAACCGATTTGTCTCGAATAAGTTGATAAAAAAATCGTACGCTTCCCGGTTGTCGCAGTCGATGAAATAGCCGTTGAGCCGGAGGAACGTATCAGCTACAGCAAAGGCGATACGCTTGTTGCCATCCACAAAAGGGTGATTGACCGCCAGGCTTTCCAGCAATGCCGCGGCTTCTTCCAAAATGTCATTGTAATAACCGGTTTGCGGGCGCATAAATGCACTTTCCAACGCATTCTGATCCCTGAGGCCATACGAACCGCCATATCGTTCGATGAGCGCGGCGTGAATTTGCAACACTTCATCCATTTGTAGGTATTTGAAACTCATTTCGCCAGGGACTTGTAAAGTTCATCATTTTTTTTCAGGCTCTCAAGAAAATGCTGGAATGTTTCCGAATGTTGCGCTGTTCCGTTTTGAGGAATTTTGACCTCAAACGGAAACCCTGATTGTAGTATCGTTTGCTTGAGAAACACATTGACCGCATCGCTGAGGGTCAATCCCAATTCTTTAAAAATTTTTTCGGCGGCTTCTTTTTGCTGTTTGTTTACGCGAACATTTAAATATGCGTCTCGGCTCATGGTAAGTCTCCTTTAATTACAATCAAAGATAACACAAATGTTTTACAAGCGCAATTTCATTTTGTTCGGACGGACGCGCAATGACCGTCTGGCGTGACAGCCGCTTCCGCTGCTTTTGTCGTTTTTATCGAAACAATTTTACCCGGCGATTTTTTGCGCTTGATTATGAGCGCCACCGCAATAATGATCAGCCTGATTCCCGCCGGTTTGATTTTTTATTCCGATTCGCACAGTTTTTTCTTACCTTTGGAGGCTATATTATTAGCCCATGGCGGAGGACTTTCCGTTGAAAAAAAACGAACAAACAAACGGCACAGCTTTAAAGGAGATTTGATGAAAAAGCGTAAGTTAAACCATTTGATGACAAGAGGAATCATAATCATGCTAAGTATCGCTGTTTTAACGCGTTGTGGGGACAAAGGCTCTTCCAAAACCGGGGAGATTCGCGATCCCCACTCTTTCGCGCACGCCGACGAAGTGGTGATGACGCATCTGGATTGGGACGCCGCCGTCGATTTCGCCAAAAAGCAAATCAACGGCAAAGCCGGGATCACCATCAAAAATAAAACCGGCGCGGACAAGCTTTATTTAGACGCCCGCGATTTGACCATCGAGCGGGTAACGCTGGGCGATGACGACGCGGAAACCGCTTTTTCGCTGGGCGAGGCGGATCAATTTTTGGGTCAGCCGCTGGTGATCGACATCACGCCGGAGACGAAGCGGGTGAATGTGTATTATCACAGCGCGCCGACGGCTTTGGCGCTGCAATGGCTCTCGCCGGAACAGACGGCCGGGAAAAAACACCCGTTTCTGTTTACCCAGTCGCAGGCGATTTTAGCGCGCACCTGGATTCCCTGCCAGGACAGCCCGGGCATCCGCTTCACATATAACGCCCGCGTCAAAGTCGATCCGAGCCTGCTGGCGGTGATGAGCGCGTCCAATCCGACCGAGAAAAATGCGCGCGGCGAATACCGTTTTAAAATGACACAGCCGATTCCGGCGTATTTGCTGGCGCTGGCTGTGGGCGATATCGAATTTCGTCCGCTGGGGCCGCGCAGCGGGGTTTACGCCGAGCCGTCGCTGATCGCCAAGGCCGCTTATGAGTTTGCCGATACCGAAAAGATGATCGCGGCGGCGGAAAAACTCTACGGGCCCTATCGCTGGGATCGTTATGACATCATCGTGCTGCCGCCCAGCTTTCCCTTTGGCGGCATGGAAAATCCCCGCCTGACCTTTGCCACACCCACGATTTTGGCCGGCGATCGTTCGCTGGTCGCGCTGGTCGCGCACGAACTGGCCCATTCCTGGTCCGGTAACCTGGTCACAAACGCCACCTGGAATGATTTTTGGCTCAACGAAGGTTTCACCGTGTATTTTGAAAATCGCATCATGGAAGCGGTTTACGGCAAAAATTATGCGCAAATGCTGGCGCAGCTTGGCTACCAGGATGCGGTTGACGAGGTGCAGACCCTCGGCGAATCCAGCGATGACACCGACCTGAAACTCGATTTAGCGGGCCGCGATCCCGACGACGGCATGACCAACATCGCCTACGAAAAGGGACGGCTGTTTCTGTTTTTGATGGAAAAAACCGTTGGCCGCGAAAAGTGGGACGCTTTTCTACGCTCCTATTTTGACACGTTCGCTTTTCAATCCATGACCACCGAGGGGTTTCTGGATTATTTGCGCAAACATCTCATCAACGGCGACAAAAAATTGGAAGAGAAGCTCCAAATTGACGCCTGGGTGTACGGCCCCGGTTTGCCGGACAATTGCCCGGTTCCCCATTCCGGTGAATTCGCCAAAGTGGCAGCGCAAATCGACGCCTGGAAAAACGGCGCGCCCGCCGCACAATTGCGCACCGACGGCTGGACGACCCATCACTGGCTGCATTTTTTGCGCAATTTGCCGGAAAAATTATCGCCGGCGCAGCTGCAAGACCTGGACAGCGCCTTCAAATTTACCCGCGGCGGCAATTCGGAAATGACTTGCGCATGGCTGGAAATCGCGGTTAAAAATGATTATCACGCGGCGGATCAACGGCTGGCGGAATTTTTGACCTCCGTCGGGCG
>CAYVDX010000426.1:0-4314 GCA_964450485.1 uncultured Calditrichaceae bacterium | reverse complement strand
TACTTCAATGTTTGCCTTGGGAGAACAATATTTTAAAACCGGGGATTTTCCGGCGGCGAAAAATATTTTTGAACAATTTTTAATTCAATATCCGAACGATCCGTTGGTTTCCGTAGCCAACAATCGATTAGCAGCGATTCAGGCGTCCCTGGCAAAAATGGTGGAAAGTGATACAAAAACCGATGATCAGGTTCAGGCATTGCTGCAAAAAGCGGAAAAAGCCTACCGTCGGGAACGCATGTTAGCCCCGGAAGATGACAATGCTTATGCTTACATCCGCACCATTCTTTCGCTGGATCCGTTTAACCCAAAAGCGGTGACCATGCGGGAAAACATCATCGATTATTACAAGAAAAAAGCACGCGAGGCCTACAAACGCAAACGCTATCAACGGGCGATCAATCTTTATGAAAAGGTGCTCTCAATTGCCCCGGGCGATGTGGTTGCAACGCTGCAAATCGAGCAAATTAACCGGAGAATCGAAGCGTTGCGGATTGCCAGTACCCAGCCAATACAACAAAGTCCTGTAAACCCGCCTGCCAAACCGGCCGAAACGTCCGCACAGGAAAACACCCCGCTCCCGACCAATAATATTGACGCAAATGCAAATGATTTGGGAAAAATTGCGGAAAACGAAAACTTCAACAACACGACAAACACGACTTCACCGACGACAAGCCCGGCAACGCCTGACGCACGGACAAATCCCGCGGATAAAACGGTACTTCCCAAAACCCCGGTCATCAAAACTGAACCACCGCTGATTAAAGACCCGCAAAGCAAGGGCATTCGGATCGTATATCTTCGCAAGGAAGCGCCGGTGGTTCCCCGTAACTGGAATTACGGCGGATTTTCGCGGGTAAAAATTTTATGCACTGTTGGCACGGATGGACAAGTGGAAAAAGCGCAGGTAATTTTTCGGGCAAAATACAAACGGCTGAACGAACTGTCGCTGGACACAGTGAAGAAGTATCGCTATCGCCCCTTAATCTACGACGGTAAACCGGCACGCTTTGAAACCGTCGAGGAACTTATCTATAAATAATCAAAATTTTTATCGGTTTTTCGGTAACATTTTATCAGCAAAAACATCAACCAAAACGCAATTGTTTTTTAACACTTTCAGGAGATTTAAAATGATAAAGAAATCGAATAAGGCATTATTGTTCACATGGATTTCAGTAATAAGTGTCTTTTTCTGGACGTCCACCGCGCAGGCGCAATGGACATGGTGGGGATTTTTTGATATTGATTATTCATTCTCGCCCAGCGACTCCGTCGGTGCGCTTGAAAACGGCGCTTTTAGCATTGGTCAGTTCGATATGTTTACGTCTTATAATATGGATGATAGAATTGAGGTATTGGCCGAACTGGTTTTTGAAGCCCCGGAAGGCGACGTTTTGGTTGACCTTGAACGGGTATTGGTCAGCTATACATTCGCGGACGCCTTCACCGTTGAAGCGGGACGCGGGCATACCCCGCTTGGCTATTACAGCAATACCTTTCACCACGGGCGGCAACTGGAATCCGCGATTGGACGCCCGCTGATTCTTGAATTTGAAGATGAAGGCGGCCTAATTCCGGCGCATATTGTGGGAATGTGGGCGCGCGGATTTTTCTCCGGGGACGCCGGCACGGCGGAATATCATCTCGGGATCATCAATGGTCAGAAACTGGATGCGGACAACGGCGAGCTGTCACTCAACCTCGGCAGCGATGACGATAAAAACAAAACGGTGATCGGAAAGATCAATCTTGAACCAACGGCATTGGGGGGATTTGCCTTTGGCGGCTCATTTTCAATCGGAAAGATGAACGGATTCAGCGAATTCGCGGCAAATCCGGCAACGCCGGTCATTCAGTTGGATCAAACCACGTTGGGGCTTCATGCGTATTATGATATTCTCCCGGTTCAGTTTATCGGCGAATTTTACTCGATCAGCAGCAAGGATAAGCTGGCCGCCGGGACGCCGACGTTCACTTCCACCGGTTTTTTTGTCCAGGGGGCGTACGAATTCCAGCAAAAATATCGCCCTTACGCGCGTTACGAAAAAGTGTCGCCGGAAAAAGGCGATCCCTACACGTCAACCTTGTTTGGCAGCGAGGATGTTGAACGCTTTACCGCGGGCTTCCGTTTTAATATTTCCGAGCAAAGCTCCATAAAAATTCAAGGTATATCCCAGCAAACCGGCAACGCGGACCGCATCACCATACTTGGCGCACAGTGGTCTGTCGTTTTCTAAATTTTCTGAATGAGACTGGACAAATAATATTCTAAACCGGAGCATGACAATGAAAAAGCTATTGATAATCATCTTTTTATGCTGGGGATTTTCGCTAATTTTCGCCCAGGAAAGCGAGAAACCGGCAAGTGAAAAACAAAGCAAAGAACTTGTTTTTGTCGTGAATGCAACCGCAAAAATTTGGGACAATATTTCCGCAAAGGATCTAAAAAAGATTTATCTCGGCAAAACAAAAAACCTGAAAGGGATCCGGTTACGGCCCACGTTACGGCATGATGAGGATTTAAATCGCGGTTTTTTAGATAAATACGTCGGGAAAAGCCCCAAGCGTTTTAAATCATATTGGATCAAAAAGGTTTTTTCACGCGGGGGCGAAAAACCAAAAGAAATCGGCCAGCTTGCCGACTTGCTGGATTACATTTCCGAGCACGAAGGCGCCATCGGCATTGCCTGGAGCGATGAATTAACCGGCGAAGAGAAATCAGTGAAAACACTGGAAATTGCGCCCTAAGATCAATAAAAAACCATCAGCCCGTGACAATGGGGCGGGCAATTCCGCGGAAAATGTAGGTAAACGGCTTGGGGCCGTCCAAATGATAGCCGGCGTCCAGCTCGGAAATCTCAAAACCGGCGTTTTGGATCAATTCCGTAATCGGGCGATTCAAATGGCAGCCGCCGGCGACTTTTTTCCAGAGCGGCGTTAAACGATCCTGCCAACGCTGCACGCCCGCTTCAGGCGCAAAGCCATGCTCGCAAAAGATCAAACTGCCGTTGGGTTTCAGCACCCGGCGCATTTCCGATAAGGCTTTTTCCACATCCGGAATGGTGCACAGGGTGAATGTAATTAGCACTGTGTCAAAGCTTGCATCCTCAAAAGGGAGTTTCTCGGCAGACGCCGGGGTGTAAACGATTTCTATCGCCTGGCTTTCAATCCGTTGCCGTGCAAGCTCGAACAACTCTTCCGCCGGATCAATCGCCTGCACAAGCTCAACCTGCCCGGGATGATAATGCGCGACATTTTGCCCGGTTCCCAAGCCCACCTCCAACACCTTCCCAACGGCCAGCGGCACGGTTTTTTTTCGCAATTTGTCAAACGCTTTCATCCCGCACACCCAATCCAACAGCCGGGGCATCAAATATTTTGAATAGAATTGTTTCATCTTTTCCCATCTTGAATATTCAAGGATAATATCATTTTCAACGATCATTTCATTTTTCTGTTTCACCGGTTTTCCAACTGCTGTTCCAGCATCCGGTAATTGCTGTTTTCGGGATAATATGCCGTCAGTTTTTTAGCATATTCCCGTGCCATTTTCAACGCTCCCCTGTCCCGATAAATGGCAGCCAGGGAAAAGAGCAAATCACGGTCAAAAGGGTTGCTTTTCAGGGCTTTCTCCAGTGCGGCAATCGCCTGCGCCGGCTTTCCCAAGGTATTCAGGGCAATGCCATAAACGTAACTGTAACGCGGGTTTTCCGGCGACAGGTTTGCCGCCCGCCTGAGATACGCCAACGCTTTTTCTTTTTCCTGGCGGCGAATCAGCAAAAGCCCCAGGGTGTAATTCGCCGGCGCGTAATTCGCATCAATTTCCAGCGCCCGTCGCAAAATTCTTTCCCCGTCGGCATCCCGGTCTTGGGCGCGATAGAGATCAGTTAGGTTGATGTAAGCCAAAAGATAGCCCGGTTCAAGCTCAATCGCTTTCCGGTAAGCCGCTTCCGCCGCACCAAAATCACCGCGGTCTAAATAAAAATTTCCCAGGTTTAAATGAGCGCTCGGATGATCGCTGTTGATCCATTGGGTCTGCTCATATTCCAGCAGGGCGGATTCCAGCGGGATCAATGTTTCCGGTGAAAATTGATCCCGCGGAGCGGCGGCTAACATCCGGGCGGCACGGACGCGCACAGCCAAAACCGAATCGTTCAGCAAAGGCGAAAGAAGGGGAACCCGGTTTTCCGGCGGCAGAAAATTCAGCGCCCCGACAGACGCGGAACGCATGAGGGGATCAGGATCGCCAAGTCCGGCGCGAATGGTTTGAAGCGCGGCCGGGTTGGGATAATTTTCCAGCAGTGAAAG
>CAYVDX010000425.1:0-4319 GCA_964450485.1 uncultured Calditrichaceae bacterium | reverse complement strand
GGCCTGCTTCGTTTAAAGATTCGCTTTAAATGGGGGCTTGTGGATAAGGAGTCTGTGGAAATAACTTTAAATGCTCAACATATTCCGAGAAATGTCATGATTGACAAAGTGAAACAGTTTTACGAAGATGTTATCAGAGAGTTGAAAAAAGTTAGCTGGCCGGAGCGTGAGCAGGTAATAAATTCAACGTTTGTTGTTTTTGTGATTTCTGTATTGTTTACCGCATTTATTTATTTTACCGATTTGGTAGTGTCTTCCCTGTTTAACTTATTTTACCTTAATTAAGGAAGCATATTGTGGAAATGAAGTGGTACACGCTCAGGGTTTATTCCGGTCAGGAGACCAAAGTAAAAGCACAGCTTGAAAATGCGATTCAATTCAAGAACATGGAAGAAGCGTTTGGGCGGGTGATTGTGCCTTCCGAGCCGGTATTGGAGATGCGCAACGGCAAAAAACGGTTGAAAAACCGGGTTTTTTTTCCGGGTTATATTTTGATTGAAATGAATTATAACACCCGAACAGCGCATTTGGTGCAGGAAACACCCGGCGTTTTAGGTTTTATCGGGCCGCGAAATAACCCGGAAGCAGTACGTCCGGAAGAGATCGAAGCGGTTTTGCGCAAGGTGGAGCGCCAGGAAACCGAGGTGGAAAAGGTGGAAGTGCCTTTTCAGATTGGAGACCTCATCCGCGTTGTTGACGGGCCGTTTGCCGATTTTACCGGGGTTGTGGAAGAAATTAATGAAGAAAAGAAAAAGGTGAAGGTTTCGGTAAGTATTTTTGGACGGCCGACGCCGGTAGAACTGGATTTTTTACAGATACATTTAGAACAATAAATTTGCGAGATACAACATGGCTAAAAAAGTAATCGGGCAAATCAAGCTTCAAATTCCGGCAGGTCAGGCAAATCCTTCGCCGCCGGTTGGTCCGGCGTTGGGGCAGCACGGTGTAAATATTATGGAGTTTTGCAAGGCTTTTAACGCGCGCACCCAGGAAAAGATGGGTTTTATTATTCCGGTTGTTATAACGGTTTATGCGGATCGTTCGTTTAGTTTTATTACCAAAACGCCGCCGGCGTCCACGCTGTTGCTAAAATCAGCAAAGATTGAAAAAGGTTCAGCCGTGCCGAATCAAGACAAGGTGGCGAAGGTAACCCGCGGTCAAGTCAAAGAAATTGCCGAGACCAAAATGGAAGATTTGAATGCAATGGCCGGTGAGGCGGCGATAAAAATAATCGAGGGGACAGCACGCAGTATGGGAATTGAAGTTATTGATTAACCTGGGTGAGGAATTCCATGGATATAAAAAAAAGAAGCAAGAGATATCGCGAAATCGCAAAGCTTATCTCAAAAAAAGAGTATTCTTTAGACGAGGCTGTTGCCTTGGTAAAAAAAACGGCATCGGCAAAATTTGATGAAACTGTAGAGGTATCCGTCCGTTTGGGCGTGGATCCGCGTCATGCCGATCAGGTTGTGCGGGGGACGGTTGCATTGCCGCACGGCTTGGGAAAAGAAGTCCGCGTATTAGTGATCGCAAAAGGCGAAAAAGCCGAAGAAGCCGAGAAAGCCAACGCCGATCATGTCGGCTATGAAGAGTATATTGAAAAAATCCAAAAAGGCTGGCTGGAGTTTGACGTCATCGTGGCAACGCCGGATGCGATGCGGGATTTAGGAAAGCTTGGCCGCGTGCTGGGTCCCCGCGGGTTGATGCCGAACCCCAAAAGCGGCACCGTAACGAGAGACGTCGGCACGACCGTTAAAGAGATCAAGGCCGGTAAAATTGATTTTCGCGTTGACAAAACCGGCATTGTACACACCGGCGTCGGCAAGGCTTCCTTTGAAAAAGATAAATTGCGTGACAATGTCAAAACATTGATGCAAACGATCATTCGCTTAAAACCGTCTTCGGCAAAAGGCGCTTACCTGAAGAGTATTTGTATATCGAATACGATGGGTCCGGGAATTTTTATGAGCACCAATCCCCAGGAATACCAGGATTAATTAACAGTGGGAATAGCGTGTTTTGTCGAATATTTTGACGCAAAACGCACAACAAAATCAATAAAAGATTAAACGAGGTGTTCGAAATGCCTACACCGCAAAAAGAAGCAATCGTTCAGGAAATGGCTGAAAAGTTTGGCCGGGCGACCAGTTTTATTATGACAGACTTCACGGGCGTGGATGTAAACATGATTAATCAAATCCGCCAGAAATTTTTTGAAGCGGAAGTTGAATATCGTGTTGTGAAAAACAAGCTGGCAAAACGGTCGCTCGATCAATCCGGAATAGAAGGATTAAACGATTATTTGGAAGGCGTCAATGCCTATGCGATCAGTTATGATGATCCCACCTTGCCGATGAAAGTGCTGGAAAAATTTAAAAAAGAACTTAACGGAAAGATGCCGATCAAAGCCGCTTTTTTTGAGGGAACGATTGTTGAAAGCGAGCGTGTGGACGCCCTTTCCAAGTTGCCGAGTAAAACGGAATTGATCGGGCAGTTTGCCAGTATGCTCATATCGCCGATGTCCAAGTTGGCTTATGCGCTAAACGCCGGCATGCAAGACGTCGCCGGTATTTTGAAAGCATTGCAAGACAAAAAAGAAGAAGAAAATAAGTAGCAATTTAATTTTGTTTCATATCCATAATGGAGGTATTCTCGAAATGGCTGATATTACTCGCGCCGATGTCCTTGGTTATTTGAAAAATGCCACAATGTTGGAAATTTCCGAACTTGTGAAAGAAGTTGAAGACACTTTTGGGGTAACTGCCGCCGCGCCGATGGCGATGCCGGTTGGCGGCATGCCGGTGGCCGGCGGTGAAGCCGCCGCGGAAGAACAAACCGAATTTGATGTGGTTCTGAAGGACTTTGGTTCTCAAAAAATTCAGGTAATTAAAGTTGTGCGCGCCATTACCGGTCTCGGCTTAAAGGAAGCGAAAGAGCTTGTGGAAAGCGCCCCGAAAGAAGTTAAGGAAGGCGTTGCAAAAGCAGAAGCTGAAGATCTTAAAAAACAATTGGAAGAAGTTGGCGCCACGATTGAAATCAAATAGGCATTCTTCTAAAAATTTTTAAGCTGTTTGCGGATGCAAAGCGGTGTTATACTGCTTTGCTATCCGTGTTTATATGTGTATTGCAAGATCATAAAAATAAATCGAAGAGGTATTTCTTTGAAAAACGGAAGATTGCTCGAGCGACACTCTTTTTCAAAAATTCCGTCTATTGTTGAATATCCGGATCTTTTGGATGTTCAACGTCTTTCTTTTACGGAGTTTTTGCAGGAAGATAAAGCACCCGATCAGCGTGTGGAGAAGGGGCTGCAAGAAGTTTTCCTTAAAATATTTCCGGTTGTTGACAGCCGCGAAAACTTTATTCTCGACTTTGTGGAATACTATGTTGACAAGCCAAAATATTCTGTCAATGAGTGCCGGGAACGCGGCCTGACTTATGCTGCCCCGCTTAAGGCAAAACTGCGTCTGTCAATCAAAGACCCGACCGGTGATACAGAGGATTATACGGATACCATTGAACAGGATGTCTATCTCGGCAACATGCCATAGATGACCCAGCGCGGCACTTTTATCATCAATGGCGCCGAACGAGTCATCGTTAATCAATTACATCGTGCGCCCGGCGTGTTTTTTGATGAAAGTATTCATCCGAATGGCACCAAAATATACTCTGCCCGCATCATTCCTTTTCGGGGAAGCTGGGTAGAATTCATGACAGATATCAACGATTGTTTGCACGTGTATATCGATCGCAAAAAGAAATTTTATGTGACTTCGTTTTTGCGGGCATTGGGATATACGCAGGATCGCGAAATGTTGCGGTTGTTTGACTTGATGGAAGAGGTGAGCCTGGCAAAGACGGATGCGGAATCGCTGGTTGGCAGAACCGTGGTTGGCGATATTGTCCATCCCAAAACCGGCGAGGTATTGGCGGAATCCGGTCAGGTTTTTGAAGATGTGGAGCAAATCGAAGCGTTGAAAGCTGCAAAAATCAAGAAAATCATTCTTCAAAAACCAAACGATCCTTCGATGCCGAACATCGTGTTAAACACGATTAAAAAAGATCCCGCGAAAAATGAAGAAGCATCCCTTCGCCTGATTTATGAACTGTTGCGTTCCGGAGAGCCGCCTGATCTTGATACGGCCCGGGACTTACTCAAAAAGATGTTTTTTAACCCGAAGCGTTATGAACTTGGCGCGGTGGGTCGCTATCGATTGAATAAAAAGCTGGGGCTGGATGTTGATTATGAAACCACGGTGCTGATCCCGGAAGATTTTGTGGAAATCGTGAAATATTTGATCGATCTACGCGAAGGG
>CAYVDX010000424.1:0-4321 GCA_964450485.1 uncultured Calditrichaceae bacterium | reverse complement strand
ATTCTGCGGTTCAGCCAATTGCCGGACAGCGTCACCTTCAATAACGCCTGGATTCAGCTTACCCGTCGCGGCGTCATCGGCGATTTTCCCAGCGCTTTTCAGGCAACGGCGTATCCGATCCGGGAAACCTGGCTGGCGGACACATCGCAAGTCTGGCTGCCCAACCCGGATGACAATATCGACTTTTCAACTGCAATGGGCGCGCTCAACGTCGCCGTTTCGGATACGGTTGATACGGTTACTTTTAATAATTTTGGGATTCAACGCCTGAACGAATGGGCAGACACCAGCAACGGGATCGATAACAACGGGCTGGTTTTAAATTTTGATGCAGCGAACTTTGTCAAGGAATACCAGGCGCGCAGTAATGTAAACACCAGTGGTCCACAACTATTTATTCAATATAAAGATACCAGCGATTCCACCATCACCGATACGTTACAGGCGCTTTTTGACGCCTTTCTCGTCGAGGGAGACTTTCAGCCGGTTCCCGGTCGATTGCACACCACAACGCTTATATCGCCCAGAATTTCCATCATTCAATTTGATGTGGCATCGTTATCGAAAAAATATCCGCAGGGTATTATTCCGGTTTCGGCCGACCTGGAGCTGACCATCGATCAGGCAAATACGTTTTACAGCACAACCCTGCGTCCGGATTTATCGATCTACCCCCTGGCCAGTCCCATTGACAGCAGCGCGCTGCGTTTTGACAGCCGTTTTTTAGATAACCAGGGCAATCTCAGCGCCATTTTGGGCGTCAGCTTGTCCAGTTTAAACAGCGATTCGACATTTTTGCGGGTTCTCGGCGGGAACGAAAGACAGGAGCTGGCCGGTAATTATGTTCAGGAAGTCCTGAACAATCCGGAAATATTCAGCGGTTTGTACATCGAAGACCGCTTACCCAGCTCGACCCTGCGCCTGATGACTTTTTATCGCTTTAACGATGGGGACGTTTCGCAACGCCCCAGGTTAATTATTTCGTCTATCAAACTACCCGAAGAACGTTTATAAAAAAGAGGTTTTTTGAACATGCGTGTTTCAAAGTTTTTTAAAATTCACCTGCTCCTGATCGTTTACCTCGCCGGGCAGTTTGTGTTTGCCGGTTCTTATTTTTCATCAAAAGCAAAGGGGTTGGGGCTGCGCCAATATGCCGCCGGCGTTCGCGGCATTGGCATGGGCTACACCGGCATGGCATCACGCGATTCGTTGGAACTGAACAATTTTGCGGTGACGCAATGGCGGCACATTGTTGAAACGCGCGTGACCATTTCATTGGCATATCAACGGTTTGATACAGACTTGAGCGGGAATAATTTTACATCGACAACCACGGAATTATCCGGTTTAAACATTGCCATTCCGTTGATAAAGAAAAAGTGGGTTTTCGGCCTCGCAATTACCCCGTATTCTGACATTGATTTTAAATCAACGGACGATATTACAAGCAATGGGGAGGATTTTACCCAAACCAATTTTTTCACCGGCAGCGTATCCAAGGCCCAATTTTCACTGGTTTGGTCGCCGAATCCAAAACTCGGGCTGTCCGTAAATGCGAATTTTTTCTTTGGCACGATAACCGACCGGTTCGAATTTCGTTTTGAAAACAATAACTTTCGCGACATTACCCACCGGGTGATTTACCGGTTCCGGGGGCCGGGAATTGGCTTAAGCGCTGATTATCAACCTTCCAAAGCAATTCAATTCGCCGGTTTTGTGGACTTTCCGGCAAATGTGAACATGGATGCTGAATACGTTTCAACCGTGGACTTTCCGCTCGACAAACCCCGAAATTTTGATAATTTTCCATTACAATTCGGCATCGGCGGCGCACTACAGATGAGCCGGCGCTGGCAGATCACCGCTGATTATACCCGGCAGCAATGGGCGGACGCCTTAAAAACGCCAAACCCGGAATTTGATAGCTGGTATCTCTTGGGCGTCGGCGTGGAACGCGCCGCAAGCAGAAAACGTAACACCAATATTTTCAACAAGATGGATCTGCGAAGTGGATTTTCAGCCCGGAATCTTGGCTACAAGTTTAATAACGAACCCGTAAAAGAGTATGCTTTGCACCTCGGCTTGGGTCTCCCATTCGGGCATTTTCACAGCCGCATCGATTTCGCAATTAGCGGCGGGATTCGCGGCGATTTGAGCAAAAACCTCGCTGAAGAAAAATTTATCAAATTCAACACCGCCATTTCAATTGGTGAATTGTGGTTCCAAAAAACACGCTAAAGCGCAAACTTACTAAAAAATAACATTTTCTCTTGTCTAAAATAACCGAATCATTTAAAATTACAGTGGCAAAAACTGCTTTACATTCCATGAAATACATCGTTTCATTTAATTTAGGAGGTATCATTAGAAAATGAGATTTTTTACAGAGAATTTTAAACCGATCATCTGCTTCGTATTCTTGATGATGTTTAGCGCCAACTTTGCCTTTGCACAGGACGACATGATGGATGAAGATAACCCGGCCGCGATGTCAAGTGAAGACTGTAAACCCAAAAGCTTTGATACGCCTTACATGAAGTTTCAATCCGACACGATCCCACAACGGCAGGTGGAAATATGGTTTAGCTTTGCCCAGGAAGATTTTAAACATAAAGAATATCAAAAAGCCATTCCATATTATTGGAAAGTAATGTTAAATGACAAATCCGGGCGTTATGAAAAATTCACCTATTCCAAATTAGCCGAATGTTATTCGGAGATGGGAAAAACCGCGGAAGATTCCCGGGCGTACCTGGACAGCACCCTGTTGGTTGTTTACAAAGGTCTGCGGGAATTCCCCAATAATCAAGGGTTGCATTACCGGGCCGGCAGCTTGCATCGTCGTTTGAACCAGAATATTTGCGCGATACCCCATTACGAAGCGTTGGTTGAGAAAAACCCGGAGCGCGCAAGCTATCTGAAAATTTTAGCGAAACTCTTGTTCGATGCGGAAGACGAGCGTTGTATCGAAATTCAGCAACGGCTTGTCAAGGTTGATCCGGCGGTGGAGAACAACAACTTGCTGCGTCAAATGCTGGAATTTTTTGGTAAGGATCCCATGCAGGCCGTGATTGGGGCGTTTGAGCAGGACACAACCAATGTTTCCAGCGCGTTGGCATTGGGCAAGGAAGCCTTGATAACCGGAAACTACAAACTGGCATTGCGCGCTTTTAACGCAGCCTTGCTGGTAGAGCCGCAAAATCTCGATGCACTGGATGGCAAAGCAAAATCGCTGGAAGGTCTCGGGCAAATGTCCGGTGCGATGACAACGCTGAAGCAAATGGTAAATTATTACCCGTCGAATATCGGTGCATTGAGTAACCTGGCGCTTGCCTACGCCTCCCTCAAGAACTTCTCTGCCGCGCGATCGTACGCATTCAAGGCACGGAAGGTTGATCCGGGCAAAGGTGCATCTTACATGGTAATGGGACGAATTTTAGAAGAGGCGGTTGAATATTGCTCCGGAAAACGGGATAAAAACGAATATACCTACGACGACAAACTGGTGTTTGAAAAAGCCGGCGCGGAATACGCCAAAGCCAAACGGGACCCCAATTATGTTACAAAGGCAGACAGCCGAATCAGAGCATTGCGGCCGTTTTATCGCACAAAGGAAGAAAAATTTCTGAAAAACAATCGCACAAATATCAAAGACACATGCTATGACTGGCTGAAATAACTTCGGCTCACATTTGCGCATAAACCAAAAGGCAGGTCTCTTTGATTCTGCCTTTTTTGTTTTCAAGCCATGATTTTTCTGTGTTAATCAACTTGACACGTTACCTCGGTTTTCATAAATTTTGGCATGGATAGAATCAGACCATTGTTTTCATTGTTATCACTCTCATTATTATCACTTCTCCATGCCCAACAAATATCCTTTAGCGACGTTGCAACCGCCATGGGCATTTCACACTCCTATCCTTTTGGGCTGGGCGCCGGCGTTTCTTTTTGTGACATTGACGGCGATGGTCAGGATGATATTTCTCTTCCCAGCGACGACGGACAAACCATCTGGGTTTATCAAAATAGACAGAACTATTTTATTGACATCAGCAAGCAATTGGGGGTTCTTGATACATTTGAATCCAATAGCATTTTATGGGCGGATTATGATAACGACGGCGACAAAGATGTTTTTATTGCGAATGCAACCGGCGGAAATCGACTGTATCAAAACCAAAACATGGTGTTCACCGATGTCACTGGGGCGGCCGGCATTACGGTCGAAAGGCTTGGAACAACAGCGATTTGCTGGGTAGATTATGACAATGATGGATGGCTGGATTTATACGTCTGCAACTATGAGCAGGAAACAGAC
>CAYVDX010000423.1:0-4323 GCA_964450485.1 uncultured Calditrichaceae bacterium | reverse complement strand
ACAAAAATTCATATTGTTTTACGCGTTCCAGTGCTTTGCGCTGGAACATTTTTTTTGAGGCTCCGCCTCTATTCATTTTTCTATTTGATGATGACAAACTTGCCGATTTTTTCTCCGAGTTTCGAGCGAATGTGGTAAAAATACAATCCCGGGGCAATTTCCTGATCGTTCGCCGTGCGCAGGTTCCACGCCTGAAAACTGCGCCCGTCGGTGTGCGCCACGGTTGCCACAAGCTCGGCGGCGGCGTTGAATATTCTGATCGTGCATTCCGCGGGCAGGTGGGTGAATTGCAATTCGCGAACATTTGGCGTGGTTTCAAACCCGGACGCGACGATGTAGGGATTGGGAACGACTCGAATATCATCTAAATTTTGCGTCGCCAGCGGCTTGCTCGGAATGACCGCGACAGTGTTATCGCCGGCAATGGCCGGATCGGTGCCGCGCGAATTTTCGATGGGCGGCGTGGCCGGATCGCCGGTGGTGTAAGAAGTAACGGCATACCAATAAGTGAAGCCGTTGACCACGGATTCATCCGTGAAAACATTCACGGTGTCGCCGTTGATGATTTGACGCAACGGTTCCAACCCGGAATCAATTCCCCGGTCTAAAAACGGCGCATCGGGATGCGCGCCGGTAACGCCGTCGGCCAGGTCGAACTGGGCGAGCGGGGCAAACCCGACCACGGAGCCGGTCGCATCAATGATGGGTTCTCCCCAGGTGGCGCCCCGGTCTTGGGAGCGATAGATGCGATAGCCCTCGAAGGTGGAATCTACTTCGCTGTCGCGACCCCAGGTCAGCGTGACTTTGCGGTCTTCCGCGACGCCCTGAACAATGGGCGCCGGCGGCGGCTTGGGAACCACAAATCCCTTTTGAAACAAGCTGATTGCGCGATCGGCATTGCGCAGCAAATCGGTTTTGCTGACCCCAAAAACAGTCGCAATGACCAGGGTATCGGTTTCGCCCGGCGGCAAGGTAAACGGCCCCGTGGCCAGCACATTGACGGTTGCTTCGGCAACGTGATAATCGGATTCAAAAACACCGTCGCCGTCGTTGTCAAATGAATCATCGATCCGATCGCCGTCAGAATCGTTCGGATCCATGATATTCAGCATGTTGTACCAATAAAAACCCAGCTTGTGAACGCCGTTTTCCAGCGGCGTGTTGGCGTTCTTCCAGCCGTGAAAGGCGTCATACGTGGTGACGCCCATTTCCTTGCCATCGTCGCCCTTCGGCGTTTTCAGAAACATGGTGCCGGCCCAGGCAATGTCGTTTTCCGCCAGCGATCCGCCAAAGGGACTGAGTTCAAAACCGTTGTCATCCGACCCATAAGCCAATTGGCGTATGGGATCGTAATATTGCCGGTCCGCGTCGCCAAACGGCTCGGGCGGCAGGATCGCGGAAATAAAATCCCAATCCGAATAAATGCCGATCAGGCAGGAATCGATATTGGCATTTCCCATGTTTCTGACGGTGTAAACCCAGAAAATCATGTCTTCGTATAAATTCAATTTCCAGGCCAGGCCGCGCATGGTGGTTTGGGTTTTCAGCCATCGTTCCGGGGGAAATTCCGCCAGGTGATCGACCGCAAAGCAG
This sequence comes from uncultured Calditrichaceae bacterium, assembly GCA_964450485.1. GTDB lineage: Bacteria > Calditrichota > Calditrichia > RBG-13-44-9 > J075 > JACKAQ01. The sequence goes on along the minus strand of CAYVDX010000423.1, from coordinate 2,730 downwards.
ACCGAAAAGCTCTCCTGATCGGCGATGCGCGCGCCGTTTTTTCCGAATCCGGGCCAGCCCTCCGCGCCGACCAACACCGGCGTGTCCGTGCCGGGATAAACCGCCGGCCAGCCGTGATTGGGGCCGCCGGTCGGCCAGGTTTCCGGGTCGTCGCTCATGGCCGCCCGGTCGCCGTTGACGAATTCCGCATACGGGTCGTAATGATTGGGATCCCAAAACCAGGCCGGGCCTTCTTCCATTGCGCCGTCCAAATACGGCTCGTTGCGGGGATTGCTGCCGCCGCCATCCGTAGTGAAGCCGCCAACCACCAACCCAAAAACCATTCCGTAATCAATCCCGCTGCCCTGCGGATATTCCATCGATGGAAAGGTTGACAACGCCGCGGCCTGGTTGTTGCCATTGGCGATTTGATTGGCATTGTTAAACACCGTGGCAACACGATTCGCGTCAAAAGTGTTCCATTTGCGATATTGAATTTGACCCTGCGCCGGGTTCGCGAAAAGGAGCAGCAAGCCGATCATCAAAATGTTTTGGCGGATGTTTGATTTTTTGTTCATTGGTATCGATAAAAAATAAGTTGTGAAATTTAGGAACTCATCCCCCAAACCCCCTTCTCTGTGAAGGATAAGGGGGCTTTTTTCTCCCCCTCTCTTCCAAAGTGAGGGGGCTGGGGGGTGAGTTCTTAACAAAACAGAACACTAAAAAACTGTTTTGTTAGTGCCCCAAACGAGTCAATCTAATGTCGTAGTTTCATTTTAAGTCTTTCAAGCACTATTTTTAGGTTTTTTTCAACCTCTTCATTGCGAAATCGCATTACCTCAATCCCCTTCATGTTGATAATAAAGGTTCGCAGTTCATCGTGGTCTTTTTGGTAATCATGTATCCTTCCATCGAGTTCGACAACTAATCTCTTTTCAAAACAGAAAAAGTCAGCAATATAAAACGTTTCGTTTCCGAAATAATCGAAAAAAATTGGATGCTGCCGGTTAAATTTGAGTCCCATAAACTTGCGATTTCGTACCGTTTCCCAAAATATCTTTTCTGCATTTGTTTGCTTCTTTCTCAGCTCTCTGCAAAGCTGTTTTGCTGTTTTTATCAATCGAGGGTCGTGTGAGAGACTCATTAATTTTTTCCATTGTTTTCTGAACTAATACCACAAATTTGATCTGTTTTCAGAATAAACAAACTCTGTCTTTTATGTGTCGCTGGCAGGAACTCATCCCCCAAACCCCCTTCTCTTTGGAAGAGAAGGGGGCTTAGACTCCCCCTCTCTTCCAAAGAGAGGAGGCTGGGGGGTGAGTTTCCGATTTTCCAAACCGGAAAAACCCACGATTCTAAAACCCCAACGCCACCGTGTAGCGATGCACTAAATTAAATACGCCGCCGTCCACCAGCGCGTAGTTAAATTTAACGTTTGTAAAGCCCGGAATATCAAGATTTAACCCGGCGCCGGCGGTAAACGTTTCTTCGTCGTAATTAAATCGATAACCGCCGCGCAAAAAGAATTTTTCCGCAAAGGCATATTCCGCGCCGGCATTAAAACGCGGTTCAAAATCCCGGGTATCGTTCACGTCAAACGCCAGCGAAAGGCGGGAATTTTCCGTTTTGTACCCATCGAGAGCGATCCCAAACCGAAAAACAAGCGGCAACTCCCAATCAGTGGTTTCCAGTAACGTGGAAACTGATTTGCCGTTTTCATTGACAAAATTTGATCCTAAATCCCGGCCGCTTAATCGCATATCGCTGCCAAAGTTGGCCATGACAAACGCAATGCGCAGCCCGCCGTAAAAATCGGTTCGGAATACGCTGCCGATGTCAAAGGCGAACGCTGTGGCGGATTCGTTGGCAAGGTCTTCCCGGATAATTTTCAGGGTTCCGCCAAAGGAAAAACGATCGGTGATGGCGCGGGCATAGGTAACACCGATCGCCAGATCAGTCGCGTCAAAAAAGCGCCCGGTGCCGTCCGGTTTTGTCAATGTGGTTTCCCGGATGTCGCCGGAGGTATAGCTTTGAACGCTAAACCCGATCGAGCCAAGCGTTTCTAGCGGAATCACCAGCGCGGCATAGCTCAACTTGGTATCGGCGATCCAATCCGCGTAAGAAAAGGTCGCCTCACTTTTACGCATATTCGCAATCCCGGCGGGATTCCAGTACAATGCGGTTGCGTCCTGAGCAAGCGCGGAATAAGCCCCGCCCATGGCGACGGCCCGGCTGCCCACATCGATTTTCAAAAAATTTGCCGCCGAGGTGCCCACGTTGTCAGCGCGTCCCTGGGCATTCGCATTTCCCAGGTTTGCGATAATTAAAATGATTAAGAAAAATATTTTTTTCATTTCACCAGTACCTCGTACTAAATCTTATTTGATGATGACAAATTTGCCGATTTTTTCGCCCAGGCTGGAGCGAATGTGATAAAAATACAGTCCCGGGGCGACTTCCTGATCATTTGCCGTGCGTAAATTCCAGGACTGAAAACTGCGTCCGTCCGTGTGTTCCACGGTTGCCACTAATTCCGCCGCCGAGTTAAATATCCGAATGGTGCACGCCGCGGGCAGATGGGTAAATTGCAGTTCGCGAACGTTTGGCGTCGTCTCAAAACCGGACGCAACGATGTAGGGATTCGGGACGACCTGTATTTCATCCAAATTCCGGGTTGCCACGGGTTTGCTGGGGATGACGGCAACTGTGTTGTCGCCTTCGTCCGAGGGGTCTGTGCCGCGGGCATTTTCA
>CAYVDX010000422.1:0-4325 GCA_964450485.1 uncultured Calditrichaceae bacterium | reverse complement strand
AACGCTTTCCAGCGCATAATTGGCAACGTGCATTTCAGCCAGGCGCATTTTTACCGTTTTGATTTTGTTTAACCGGCGGCCAAGATGTTGATTTTTATTCGCGGCGGCGAACGCGTCGTTCAGATAAATTTGGCAGGTTCCCAAAGCGCCGGCCGCCGTTCTCAACTGCCCGATTGTCAACGGCGGTGATTGCACGGCCGTGATTGACGGCGGCTCCAAAATGTCTTCGGCGGAAACCGGGACATTTTCAAACCGAATGACAGTTAGCGGATCTCTCGACGCATTTTTAGCCGAATCCCCGCTGCTGACGCGGATGGTTTCCTCATTTCGCCGGGCAATTGCCAGGCATAATTGTCCGGCGTCATTGCGCGCGGCAACTAAAAACAGGTGCCCGTTCGCGCAATTGCGAAAAAAGAGCTTTGTGCCGTTGAGCAGGAATTGTTTGCGGTTTTTTCCGGGCGAAAGCTGCGTTTTAAATGCCAGGGCGTCTGTCGCAACGCCCGGCTCCGCAAAGGCAAAAACGCCGAACCCCTTCCCCTTCGCCAGGTTGAACAAATATTTTCGGCGTTGCCGGGGCGTGCCGAAAAAAAGCAGCGGCAGGATGCCCATTGCGCTAATCGCGTGGAATACTTTTTGAAAATCGTCGCTTTGGGAATGCGCCAATCCCTGCGCGATGAGCGCGCCCTCGATTTGTCCCAACCCGGCCCCACCAAAAGACCGCGGCACATCGCAGCCCAACCATTGATATTTCACCATTTTTCGCAGCAAGCGCGTTGTCACACGCTCATTTTGCCGGGCAATTTTGTGACGCTCTTTGGCAATTTCCTGTTGCGAAAACAACACCACCGAGTCCCGCAGTTGCGCTTGTTCCTCGGAAAACTGTTCCGGTGTAAATATCGGTTTTTCGAAGGATAGGCTGGTTAAAAAGCCGCCGCCGGATGACGCAAGCCGAATGTTGCGAATCGCCCGTAACGGTTTGTTTTCAGCGGATTGCGTTTGTTCGGCGGGAAAAGTTTCAACGGTATCTTTCATTCGGAAGCTCCTAAATCGTTATTCAGTCTCGCGGCCTGTCCGCGAACCGGCCTGAATAACAAAATACGACCATCGAACTTTTTATTTGTGAAAAAATACCGGTTTTTGTATATAAAAATTTGAAGCGGAAATAACTTTGGCGGGTTTAATGGAAATCATTCAACAATTGTTCCATATCTCCACAGTCATAAGGCGGACGTTTGCGAATTCCCAAAATATCAATGGCATTTTCTGCGTCATCAATGGCGTAAATAATCCGTCAATTATCAATACGCAGCCGTCGTAATTCATTTTCAACGGTGGAAATACTTGCTGTGTTCAAAGATTTACTTTTTGAAGGGCGGGGATTCCTAGACAAGATATCAATGGCGCGCTTAACCCGTTGACGAACATTACCCGGCAATCTTTGGATCTCTTTCCATGCTGTTGGAATTACATAAACCGTATATTGCCGGCTCACGCCAACTCCTTTTTTACCTCATCCCATTTTAACCAACCGGCTTTTGCGCGCTTTCCCTTAGCTTTTTTAAGATCGGAATATGCTGATTTTGCAATCTGTAAATCTTCCACCGTTTCAAGCCACGCCACTAATGCTTTCCATTCTTTCATGTGCAGCACAGCTAATTGCTGCCCATTGACGGTTACATACTGTACTGATTTTAATGCTTCCGGGCCGCTCATTGCACAACTCCTTTTTCTGAATATTATACGATAAAATTCAAAATTTCGCAACGGAATATTTCGTTCACGCCTCAACAAACGCAAGATCCACCTCATTGCGCTCGCGATTAATATTGGTGATGCGCACCCGAACCGGATCGCCCAATCGTAACACCCGCCCGGTGTCTTTTCCGGTCATGCTAAAGGTTTTTTCGTCAAAAATATAAAAATCGTCTTCCATGTTTTCCATGCGAATCAGCCCTTCGATGAGATACGGCACGGTTTCAACAAAAATGCCGAAAGAGGTCACGCCGGAAATAATCCCCTCAAATTCCTGATCCGCGTGTTGGCTCAGCCACTCAACCTGTTTCAGACGGACGCTGTCCCGTTCCGCTTCCAAAGCCTTGCGTTCCTGCGTCGAGGAAATCCCGCAAACTTTCTCTAATTTTTCCTTCAGTTCCCGGATACGTTTGAAAGACGGTTGTCCGGCGGCGTATTCTTTCAACAAGCGATGCGCGATCAAATCCGGGTAGCGGCGGATTGGCGATGTGAAATGAGTGTAATATTTGAACCCCAATCCAAAATGCCCGGCGTTATTGGGCGAATACATCGCTTTCATCATGGTGCGCAATGCCACTTGCTTGATGATGATGTCGTCCTGCCCGCCTTCCACGCTTTTTAAAACCTGCTGAAAATCCCTGGGCGTAAGATTATGTTTTAGCTCGACTTTGTAACCCAGGGCATTTAGCAGCGTGCGAAATTTGTGGAGCTTTTCCGCATCCGGTTTTTCGTGAACTCGGTAAATAAAGGGATTGGGTTTTTGGCCTTGCGGCGTTTTAAATATGTGTTTCGCCACGGTCTGATTGGCCATCAGCATAAATTCTTCGATCATTTCATTGCTGTGCATTTGGGTCACGGGAATTATGTCGATGGGAAACCCTTTTTCATCGAGGATAAATTTGACCTCCGGGGTGGTAAAATCAATGCTGCCGTTGCGGAAGCGCTTTTCCCGCAGCAAGCGGCTGAACTTGTGCATCTCTTTCAAAATCCCGGCGTAATCATCCGCGGAATTCGGATCGTCGATAATTTCCTGCACTTCGGCATAAGTAAAACGGCGCTTGCTGTGAATCACCGACGGGCGGATTTGGTAATCGCGCACCTCGCCGTCGGCGTCAATATCCATGATGCAGCTAAAGGTCAGCCGGTCTTCGTGGGGCTGAAGGCTGCAAAGCTCGTTGGAAAGATGCTCCGGCAGCATGGGAATCACGCGGTCAACGAGATAAACGCTGGTGCCGCGCTGCATGGCTTCTTTGTCTAATTCATCATTCTCCGGCACGAAATGGCTCACATCGGCGATGTGCACGCCCAGCCGGTAAAGCCCGTTTTCCAGCCGTTTTAGAGAAACGGCGTCATCGAAATCCTTTGCATCCGGCGGGTCAATCGTAAAAATAAGCTGATCGCGTAAATCCAGCCGTTCGGCCAAATCCTCGCGGGTAATTTCCAGCGCCATTTGGTTGACATTTGCTTCCAACGCTTTGTTAAAATCCATTTCCAGCCCGTGCCCAAGCACCACTGAGGCAACGTCAACCCCGACCTCGTCCGGGTAGCCGAGCACCTGCTCGATGCGCCCTTCCGGGTTGAGCATTGAGCCGTCCCATTTTTGCAGCGACACAACTACTTTTTGCCCGTTTTTCACGTTTTTGCTGTGCTTGTCCGGCACGTAAAAATCGCGGTAAACCTTGGGGTTATCCGGCACCACAAATCCGTAATACTCGCTTTTGTGATAGGTTCCCACAAAGCGGGTGCGCGCCCGTTCGATGATGCGCAGCACCTGCCCCTCTTTGCTTCGCCCGCGCGATACGCCGAAAAGCTGCACTTCCACCAAATCGCCGTCCAACGCCGTGTTCAAATTTGAGGCGGCAATGAACGCATCTTCGCCGGTGCGGTCGTCCGTCACAAATCCGAATCCCTTGCGGGTCATTTGCATGGGATTCTGAAATTTTTGCAAACTGCTGATGCTGGTATATTTGCCACCCTTTGCCCGGGAAATTTTCCGCGCCCGGACCAGCCCGGTCAACGCCTCGCGAAATTGACGATATTCCGATTTATGCACATCCAGCGCACGGGAAAGTTCTTTACTTTTGTAGGAACGCCCTTTTTTCCGCTTTAAAAATTCGAGAATTCGTTTCTCAAAGGGATTTCTGTTTTTTTTGCTTCTATTATTTCTGTTTTTGTTTCTTTTGTCTGTCATTTGTTTTCAATCTTTCTTTTTTGTTTGAAAATAGGGTACGAGTAAAACTTATGTGATGCGTGATGCGTGATTGCGTGATTGCGTGATGCGTGATGCGTGATTGCGTGATGCGTGATGCGGCAAGTTTCTATTTTTTCACGAATCACGTTCTCACGAATCACGAATCACGAATCACGTTCCCGCTGACCGGACGCCGATCACCACCCGTCCAATTTTCTGATAATCCTTGCGAATCTCGGTTAAAAAACTGTTTTTTTTGAGCATATCCGCGACAGCATTTGCCTGCTTGTAGCCTGTTTCAAAAAGAATTGCCCCATCCGCTGTTAAAAGCGTTGGAATTTTCGGCATCAATTTTCGATAAAAATCCAGGCCGTCGTTGCCG
>CAYVDX010000421.1:0-4327 GCA_964450485.1 uncultured Calditrichaceae bacterium | reverse complement strand
ATATTCGATGTAACTTTTCGCGGTTTTTTGATAATAATCGTGTTCGCTGACCTGCACTTTTACCAGCCGGACAACTATCAGCCCAAAACCGACGCACCACAAAAGCGCCAATATCAGCAATCGCTTTTGACCGTCAAGAGAGAACTTTTGGCGGCGACGCTTATTCTTTTTCGTTGCTCTCTTTATCTTTTTGAACATAATACTCCAATTCCTTCTGATCGACGGGTAAAACAACGGGTTCTTCCACGGACGGCTTAAGCCCAAGCTTTTTATCAACGAGTTGAGCGATCCGGTGATAATTGACAAGCTCGGTATTTATCCGTGCTTGATTGCGATTGGTGCTGCTTTGAAGTTTCAACACGTCCACCTGCAACTGCTGAATTTCTTTCCCGAATTCAACAATTTGATAATTTTTCCATTGATAAAGCAGAAACGCAGAGCTTAACGTCAACAAAATTAAAAAAATAACGCTGATCAAATAGAAATCGTAAACCGCCCGGCGAACGCCTTTTTTTAAATTTAGTGTGCTCTTGCGTGTTTTCTTTCGCGGCTTACGCTGGATTGATCTTCGTTGCGTTTTCCTTCGCGCGCCTGGTTTTCTCGCGGAAGATTTTTTTGAACTTGTTACCGGCAACGTTCCGTACCTCATCGTTTTACAAATGGCACAATTTTTTCCGCAGCCCTTAGCTTCGCGCTGCGCGCACGGCTATTTTTCCGGATTTCTTCCGGTGTCGGTGTTACGGGCTTGCGCGTCAGCAGCTTCATTTCCCGCACTTTTTCGCACATACAAACGGGAAAATCCGGCGGACAAATGCAGTCGAGCCGTTTCTGCTTAAAAAACTGTTTTACAATCCGGTCTTCCAGCGAATGATAGCTGATCACGACCAGCCGCCCGCCCATGGTGAGCAATTTAAATGCGCTTTGCAACGCGGCTTCGAGCCGTATCAGCTCCTGGTTGACTTCAATTCGAATCGCTTGAAAAACACGCGCCAGCGATTTCGCCAGAAACCGCTCTCCCACTATTCCCCGAACGATATCAACAAGCTCCTTCGTCATTGTTATTTTTGCAGTTGATCGCCGGTGAACCACTTCCCGGGCGATCGCACGCCAATGGCGCTCTTCACCATATTCCTTTATGATGCGCTCCAAATCCTTTTGAGAATAAGTGTTTAACACATGCGCCGCCGTCAACTTCTGGCGTTGATCCATCCGCATGTCCAGGGGACCGTCGCTTTGATAGCTAAAACCCCGGCTATCGACATCAATTTGAAACGATGAAACCCCAAGATCAAAAAGAATTCCATCCACGGGATATTTACCTAATTCATAAATGACGATTTCCAACTGATCGTAATATGTTTGACGAAAATGCCTGTTCGGAAAGAGACTCAACCGTTCAGATGCGTATGCCAGTGCATCGGCATCAGCATCAATACCGACAAGAATTGCGTTTGCATTTGTATTTTCAAGAATGCGGCTCGCATGACCGCCGCCGCCCAGCGTGCAGTCCACGTAAATACCGCTTCGATCAGTAATCAGATATTCAACAACCTCGCTGCCTAACACCGGTTTATGAAATCCGTATCTCATTTTTTCATCCTTGCAGGTTATTAAATATCAAAGTCCTGGGTAATTCTCAGGTAATCGGGCGTCGTCGTTTCAACAAATTCGCCATATTTACCGTAATTCCATATTTCGATTTTATTTTCATAACCGACAATCAGCACGTCGCCATCCAAGCCCGCGTAATCAATCAATGCCGCGGACAAATTCAGACGTCCTTGCTTGTCGATGGTTTGCTCGCTTGCTTCGTACATCATCCGTCGGGAAACGACCGCAAATTCCCGGTCGTTGGCAACCTGTTCTTTAATTTGCTCAACTTTTTCTGCCCAGGCACCGCGCGGGTAAACGGAGATGCACTTTTCGTTTCCACGAATTAAAATCAGGGTTTCCTCATCGGCCTCGTCGAGGTTTTTTCGGAACTTTGCCGGGAAGTTGATGCGTCCCTTGCTATCTAATTTGCTCTTATAACTACCCCAAAAAACAGCCATTGTGTCCTTTTGTTGGGAAAAAAATGGAAATTAATGGATTTTACCCCACTTTATGACACAAAAATATCGAATTTATTTACGAATAAATCAAGGGAAAAATTGAAAATTTAATTTTTTTATATATTTAAGGAAGGAAAACAACAAAAAACATTAGCGGCAACAAACGGGTTGCCCCATAAAAATAATCACTTTCATTTGCCGGAGCAGGCGTTGTGTATGCAGAGATATTGTATAAAAAAGATGCAAAAGTAAGGTTATTATTCCGGCACAGCGTATGTTCAGCTTGATTTTTTTTACCTCGGAACAATTTTAACAATGCTTCAGCCGGATTGCAACCCTTTATTGCCGCGCCTGAAAAGTCACTTCGAGGGTGATTTCACTCGGGGCGCTGCCTCGCAAAACAGTGATTTTTGCGGAATCCGCCGGCGCATATTTTTGCAACGCCGCGATCAATTCTTCAAAATCGGCGATCCGGGCGTCATCGATTTTTTTGAGAATATCGCCGGCCAACATACCGGCGTTATCGGCGGAACTGCCGGGGACGACCCGGGCGATCTTCAAGCCCCTGGCGTCGGGGGATTCATCCGGCGTGACGCCCAAAAATACTTTTGGCGGGCGGGTTTCCCCATCGACCTGCACAAAAACCGGGCGTTGTCGATAATTGCCGATTTCCCGCAGGGCATTGACCGCAAAATCCACCACTTTTGCCATGCCCGGGTAGTTGATTTTGTCCCAGGTATCGCCGGGGCGATGGTAATCTTTGTGCAAGCCGGAGAAAAAATTGATCACCGGAATATTTTTCCGGTAAAACGAGGCATGATCGCTGGGGCCGAGGCCGCCGGGGGTTTTTGCCACGAAAAGCCGGTGAATTTTGCCCAGCGAATCGACCAGGCTGCTCCAATGCGGCGATGTGCCGGTGCCGGTAATGCGAATCACGTCATCGGTGATGCGCCCGACCATGTCCAGGTTGAGCATCGCAATGGTGTTTTGCAGCGGAATCAGGGGGTTTTCCGTGTAAAATTGCGATCCCAACAGCCCCATTTCCTCGCCGCTGAAACCGATAAACAGCACAGAGCGGGGGAGGGGAGCGGCAACAATTTTCGCGGCGATTTCCATCATCGATGCAGTGCCGGAGGCGTTGTCGTCAGCGCCGGGGTGTATGCGCCGTTCCGGCCCGCGATAACGCGATGCGCCGCGGTCGCCATAGCCGACGTGATCAAAATGCGCGCCGACGATAATGGTTTCATCCGCCAAATTTGAATCGTTGCCGTGCACCAATCCCACCACATTGGCAGTCGGTTCTTCGATAAATTCCAGCGCGCTGCTAATGTGAATTTGCCCGCCGGGAATCTCGAAACTGTGCGGCTTCAGCGTTTCCGTAATTTCATTTTCAAGCCGGGTCAGCGATTGATCATTCGGTAAAATTTTTTTGACGGCCCGCCGCCGGACGTGCAGCGCAACAATCCCGCCGTCCCGACCGCCGCGCATGATGCGTAATGGAAAAAGCGCATCCGACATGCGCGCCGGGCTGACGTAAATGATGCCCACCGCGCCGTGTTTGATTGCGTTGCGGTATTTATAAAAGAGCGAGGCATAATTGTCGAATTTGGCGTCTTCCGCCTGATAATTTGGCGAACTCCGCAGCACGATGACCACTTTTCCGCCCGCGTCAATACCGGCGTATTCGTCAAAATCCTGTTCCGGCGCGGTGATGCCGTAACCCGCAAACGCCACTCCCGCCGTCACTGTGCCGTTTCGGGAAAAGGGCAAAGGACGGTAGTCTTTGTCCAACTTCCATTTCGTTTTTTTGCCGTTGCCGCGAATTTCTGCTTTGTTGTCCTTGCCCAACCGCACCTGCGTGGTTACGGTAAATTTTTGAAAATAGGATCCGCCAACCGGCGCGATGCCATGTTTTTTGAAAAATGTCGCGATGTATTCCGCGGCTTTGCGATTGCCCTTCGTTCCGGTGCCGCGCCCTTCCAATTCGTCGGACGCCAAATATTTTACATGATTCTTCAGCGCATTTGCACTGTGATGCGCTGCATCATCGGCTTTTAAATTTCCAGATACGCCGGGCAACAATATTATAAAAGACAAACAGGCGGTGATTAAATTCCCGGTGTTGTATTTCATTCGATTTCCTCGTTTTTCTATTTTAACTGCCGCAATGAATACTAATAAGTTCTTAATACCTTATTTTCCCGGCTATAAAAAAATATGCAATGACAAGCAAGGATGCTTGTGTTACGTTGACAAGCAAGGATGCTTGTGTTACG
>CAYVDX010000420.1:0-4341 GCA_964450485.1 uncultured Calditrichaceae bacterium | reverse complement strand
AACAAGTATTGACAAAAATGAGCGATTCTCGTTACAAAGCTCCCGCTTTGTAACGCTATTTTCCCCTAAGGCTCCGCTTTTGCCCCCTTTCCTAAAAGTGTCCGGTACTGAAAAATAAAAAAAAGAATTTTTTAACCGGTAATTGAAATGATTGACATTCATAATCACATCATATTTAAATTTGATGACGGCCCCAAATCTCTGGAAGAGTCGCTCAAAATGCTAAAAATTGCCGCCGACCAGGGCATCACGGATGTTTTTGCAACCTCCCATTTTAACGAGATTGTTGATTTGGAAGTAGAGCAGATTTACTTTAAACGACTGGACATCTTGCGAAACGAGGTTGTAAAAAACAACATCAATGTGCAACTCCATTCCGGGTCAGAAATATTTTTTCATCACTTTATTCACGATACAGTCAAAAAGACGCGAGTGGCTTCGCTGTGTGAACAAAACAAATATATTCTAATGGAATTTCCGCTCTATTTGCTGCCCACCGGGGCGGAAGACGCCTTGTATCGCTTAAAAATGGACGGCTACATTCCCATCATCGCGCACCCGGAGCGATACTCCGCGTTACACAATCGCCCGCAAAAGATTTTAAATTTCATCAAATACGGCGGGCTGCTGCAAATCAACGCCGGCAGCGTGTTGGGTGATTTTGGACGCACCGTGAAAAAAATTTCCCTTTGGCTGCTGGAGAATAAATTTGCGCATTTTATCGGCTCGGATGCGCATTCACCGGATGGGCGCACCTTTAAATTGAAAAAGGCCGCGCTGGAATTGGAAGAATATTTAGACAAGAATTATATTCAGGATTTGGTGCAAAATAACCCGAGAAAGATCATCGATGACATTGATATGGAAACCGTGGAATTGCCGGAAGTTGCCCCGGAGCCGCAAGGGTTTATGCAACGATTTAAAAAAAAGCTGAAATTTTTGTAAATGTTGTTGGCTTGGTTTTTAGACTTAGCCAACATATTTTTGTCAATGGATTAAAGAAAAACGCCCTGGGAACTCAGGGCGTTTTTTTATAGTTGGGCATCCTACTTCATTAAAATCATTTTCTTCACCGCGGAAAAGGAACCGGCGGTGACGCGATACAGGTAAATGCCGCTGGCGATTGCCTGCCCCTGGTCATTTTTGCCATCCCAGGTAACGCTGTAAAAACCGGCGTCCTGCTTTTGGGAAACCAACGCGCGCACTTTTTGACCGAGCGCGTTATAAATGGTCACGTGAACATCACTTTGCCGCGGCAGGGCATAGCGAATTTCCGTGGTTGGGTTGAACGGGTTGGGATAATTTTGCCCGACCGCAAATCGCGTGGGCACATTCGCGGTGGTCACGGCTAATTGCAATTGCGTTACCCGCGGATTGCCGATCACGAGTTCCTGCCCTTCGATGACCGGATGCGTTGCGACGGCTTCCAGGCCGGCCATTTCCTTTAAAATGTAGTGCTTGCCCCGCGATGTTTTCAAGTTGGAAAAACGCAGCGACAGCGGATAGCGATTCGCCCGCACCCGTATTTCCGCTGTTTCGCCGCTGGTCAGGCGGAAATCATTTTTGAACCGCGCATCAAAAATATTGGCGGGCGGCACGGGCGGCAGCTTGAATGCCTCGACGGCTTGATCCTCCGCCAATTTCACGTTGAAATAAAGCCGCTGGCTGTTGCCGTCGGCGTCGCGGATTTCGATGGCGCTTTCGCGGCTCAAATCGGTTGTCAGCAGCCGCGGCGCTTTGGAAAGGGCCCCGGCGCAATTGAGGGTGATGGTTCCCGGCGCACTGGCGAAAACCCAATAGGCGCTGCCCTGGTCAATGCTGCTTGTTTCATAATAGACGCCGTTAAACCCAAAGATGGATCCCACGATGATGCCGTCGGGATCGTCAATCGCGGTGACCGCCACGCCGCAGGACGGCCCGCCGATCAAATTCCAGCCCTGGGTGAGATTCAACACACTCGACTGAATGGGCGCGCCCTGAATGACGACCGATTCATCCGCCGGCAAATTAATCCAATATCCCGTATTGACGCTCATGGTGGTGTCGCTTTGATAAACGCCGTCATAGAAAAAAGGCGCTTGCACGGCGTTGGGGAATAGCGTTTGGTAATTGCCGTCCGTCACGGTTAGCGGCAGGCTGATCATATTCCAGCCGCTTTTCATCGTCATGCTGGCCGTCGCGTTTTCCGATGTGAGCAGGTATTTCACACCGTTTTCCAATAAATTTGCCGCCGTATTTTGATCAGCTAAATGCGCAAAATTAAAAGCAAAATACACAATTTGCGCGCTGGCCGGATCGCTGTTATCATCAAAAATGGAGATACCGGCATTGGCGGGATTGTTGGCGGTTTCGTATAATAAATACGCGCCGCCCACGGCGTCAACCGCATCTTCGCTTGCCCAATCCGAATAACTGATCGACAGGCTGGCCGGCAAAACATTCGGGGTCGTGACCATGGGATGACTGCTTTGAGCAGCCAGGCGATTCAGCGCGCCGGCGTTATCAGAACGCCATGCGCCGGAATGAAGCACATTTGCCGCGAAGCTCGGATACCCCGGACTGATGGTTGCGTCGTATCCCACTTCACCGCCCTCGATCAACAATTTATGCGTCGGATCGCTCACCCAGTTTTCCAACGCCGTGCGATAAGCGCTGTTGGCAACCGGTCCAAAATTAAACCCGCTGGCAGAGATGATCAGATCGTAGCTGCTCCAGGTTGCGGGATCGGTAGCGGCCGGCGTTTCCACTGTGACGAGGTAGCCGATGGCAGACAAATAGGTTTCCATCAAATTCGCGGAAGCGCCAAACGCTTCGACAGTTGGATCGCGCTGATAAAGTCCTTTTTCCGTCATCATTTCGATTTTTCCGGTTCCGGGATCATCATCGATAATCAGCAGACTACCCAGCACGTCGATCATCGTGAAGCCGTGAAATCCACTGGCCGGATCGGTCGTCTGGTTGGATTGGCTGGAAGCGTCAATCGCCACGATGCGATATTCCACCGAGTCGCCCACGGCAAGCGCGCTTGCGGCAAGATCAAAATCGCCCTGGTAAGTATCGCCGCCGGCGCTGCCCAGGCTGAAGGAACCGCTCAACGCGCCGCCGTTCACCTGGTATTCCACCGTGACACTGGCGACGCCGAGGTTATCCGTCACCTGCGCGGTAACGGTTGCCGGCCAGCGCACCAGCGCTTGATCGCCCAACGGGGTGTGAGAAATGACCGGCGCTTCGTTATCCGCGCCCGCGGAAAAAGCATGAAAATTCCCGGGCGCGCCGGCCGGATCGGTGCCGGCTAAATTTCCGTCATCCACGGCCAGAATGTAATAATTATAATTGGCAGCCGCGCCGGTTCCGGGAATGGACGCGCTGTAAATCGCCCTGCCGCGGGAAACCATATCCAACGTATCCGTGAAAACACCGTCGGTTCCGTAAATGAGCTGAACCGTGGCAAGCGGGCTTCCGGCGGTAATATCAGCCGTCACCAAATACGGCCCGTTCACATCTTCCGTATCCGTCAGCGGGGTGTGATTTATTTGCGGCGTGGGCACGGTGATGTTGTAACCGCGATCCGTAAAATGCGTGGTAATCGAGCCGAGGTTTGCGCCGCCGTGCAGGTTGACGTCTGCCTGTACAAATGCCTGCGCCGCGTCCTCCTGGCTGGCGGAACTGTTGGTCATGGAAAGCGCTTCCAAAAAGTTCGCATCCGTGGCTTCGCGACCGATGTCGTCCCAAATTTGCATGAGCGTTGACGCCCAGATTTGACCGTCGGTATGAATTTGCCCCACCAAACCGTCCGGGTAATGCGCTGTGTAATTTGTGATGCGTCCGGGCCAAAATTCATTGTGACCGTCCCACTGGAAAGTCCAATAATATTGTGCGTCGCCCGGCGTCCAAAACCCCTTGCTGCGATTGTAGGAATTCGCCCAATAATCGCCGCTGCCTTCACTGAGACCGTCAACCTGCGAGAGACTGCCGTTGGTCAGCCAGTCGTGAATGCCGTGCCCCAACTCGTGGAGAATGACGTCGGCGTCTTCCGAATCATCCACGCCGCCTTCGCCCCAGGCAATTTGCCCGGTGCTGCCGATGTAATGGGAATTATCATCCCCGTTTAACCCGTGGGGATCGCCTTTGACGCCGCCGGAATATTGAAACGGCGTCAGCGTAAATCCCAGCGTTTCATTGATGTAGCGCATCGAAGCGTCCACATGATAATAAACATTCGCGGCTTCAAACGCCGAGGCATTGCGATTGAAATGCCAGTCGCTGGTGGTTTGGGTAAAAAGCCCGTTAAACGGCGCTTCGGAATCGACAATTTGGGCGTACGGACCGCTCAGTTTGTAA
>CAYVDX010000419.1:0-4342 GCA_964450485.1 uncultured Calditrichaceae bacterium | reverse complement strand
CTGTGATTTTCATGGTTATCTCTCGCTAATGTTTTGTGGGTTGATCGTTAATTTTGAGGTTGTCGTGAACGCAAATTTGCGTTCACGACCGCATATTCAATAAACCGCCCTGCCGCCAGTCATATCAAAGGTAAAACCGGTATTGAAACTGGCCTCCCTGGAAACAATCCAGGCGACGAGATTGGCGATTTCATCCAATTGCCCGCAGCGCTTCATGGGGATTTTATCGGTCATGTATTTGACCTGCGCGGCCCCCATGGCTTCGACCATCGGCGTTTTGATGGTTGCCGGCGCCACACCGTTGATGGTCACGCCGCTCTCCGCGTATTCCTTTCCGGCGGCTTTCACCAGGCCGATCACGCCGGCCTTGGATGCGGAATAAGCGGCCATGCCGGCATTGCCTTCCTTTCCGGCAATCGAGGCAATCAACAAAATTCGGCCGTATTTTTTGGGAAGCAGCGCCTTCAACGCCTGTTTGGCGATGATAAACGAGCCGGTCAGGTTGACGCGGCAGGTTTTTTCAAAATCCGCCAGCGAAACCGCGTCCGTCCTGATTCCGGTCGGCCCCACGATGCCCGCGGAATTGACCACGATGGAAAGGTTGTCGTCCGCTTCGCAAACTCGTCTGAATCCCGCTTCCACCGAGGATTCATCCGCGATATCGACGCGCGCGGTTTTCACCGCCAATCCCTCGGCCGCGCAATTTGCCGCGGCGTCTTTCATCGCGGCTTCGTTCATGTCGAAAATCCAGACATTCGCGCCTTCGCCGGCAAGCTTGCGCGTCACGGCCAGACCAATGCCGGTGGCCCCGCCGGTGACGATGGCGGTTTGATTGCTAAATCGCATTATTTTCCCTCCTCACGGGATTGGTAATTCGCCCGATTTTTTCGATGTCAATGGCGACGGTATCACCGGGTTTAAGCCAACGGGGCGGGTTTTGCCCCATTCCAACGCCGTGCGGCGTGCCGGTCATAATCAACGCGCCGGGCAGCAGGGTGGTGCTGCCGCTCAAAAATTCAATCAACGCCGGCACGTCAAAAATCATGTCTTTGGTATTCCAATCCTGCACCGCCGCGCCGTTGAGAATGGTTCTGATCCGCAGTTCATTGGGATTGGGAATCTCATCCGCGGTGACGAGGCAGGGACCCAGCGGCGCAAAGGTGTCGAATGATTTGCCGCGACACCACTGGCTGCCGCCCTTTTGCAACTGCCAATCCCGGGCGCTGACGTCGTTGGCGCAGGTGTATCCCAACACGTAGTCCAGCGCATTTTCCCGCGAGACATTTTTGCAGGCTTTCCCGATCACCACCGCAAGCTCACATTCGTAATCCACTTCCTGGCTTTCCATGCGTGTGGGAATCAAAATCGGATCGCCGGGATGCTGCACGGTGTTGATGGACTTCATAAACACGACCGGGTACTCCGGGAGTTGCATGTTGCATTCCCGGGCGTGATAATGATAATTCAGCCCGATGCACAGAATCGACGAGGGTACAAGCGGCGCCAGCAGTTTGCGGATTGTAACGCGCTCCGCGGTTTTCTCAAGCCCGTCAAACAGGTTTCCCCGCAAAGCCAACGCCGAACCGTCTTCCTGCCGGACGCCATGGCGGATGTTGTTTTGTTCATCCAGAAATCTGATAATTTTCATTGCGTTTACTCCAAAATGATGACGTGTAGTTTTGCCGGGCCGTGAACCCCGCGCACCAACGGACCCATGTCCGCGGTGGCGCTGGAGCCGCTGACAAAGACGAAATCCCGTCGCATTGCGATTGAGCGGAACGGCTCCTTTTCAAAAACATCGCGGGGGCGAGCAAGCATGTTTTTCGCTTCCAGCACCGCGATGTGCACGCGGCAAAACAGGCTGTATGCGCCGCCCATTTTTTCTGTCATGGAAACGCAAACCGAGCCGGTGCGGGCAATCCCGGCAAAAGCGTCGCTGACGCCGTACGCGATTTTTGACAACTGAACGTCTGTCAATGCGGCGGGAATATTGACGAAATTTTTATACAAATCAAACAACGCCGGGTCTAAATCATCCGGTTCGGCAAGGGCTACGCTCCCGCTGCCGCCGGTTGCTTTCAGGAGCGCGTTTTTCAGCGCTTCGGGCGATTTTGGGATCACTTCAACGGAAGTATCCACCCGCCCGGCAACCGCGATAAACTGCTTGATCAGGCGATTTACAACCCTGGATGTTGTCATGGCGTTATGATGTTATCAAATGGTTTGAACGCCGGGTTTTAAAGCAATCTCTGTTCCGTTCCACAAAAAAGAACCGGCGAGGTTTTTCGGCAGCGTAATGGTTCCGCGAACCGCCCCGCTTTCCGATTTTGTCAGGGCGACTTCTATTTGCCCGGCCGGATGCGGCATTTCCGCGTTTATCTGTTTCAAATAACCGAAATTCGGCGCGATGATCACTTTTTTAAACCCCGGTTCCGCCGGATAAATGCCCGCCACCAAATGCAGCAGATCAAAACAGGGCGTTGCGCTCCAGGCATGGCAATCCGAGCGGGGATTGTGTTCGGTCTCGGCAAAAGTGGTCAAACCCATGTCGAGCATGCGTTTCCAGGGGGCTAATTGCCCTAAATATTCATCGCCCATGCCGGTTTTTTGCAACGCCCGGAACAGGTAAAATTTGAAATAAAGCGTTGCCTGAACCAAATCCTTTTCATCCAGGATTTTTCGCATCAGTTTTTTCCGCGCCTGTTCACTAACGGCGTCGGTCAGGATGGCCATGATGTTGGTGTGTTGGGTAAATATTTTTTTCTCCGGAGTTTCGGCGAACATTTCCCGCGCGCGGTCATGGCACGATTCATACGCCGCCTTTTTCACGCTTTCGGCAATCCGGGCGAATTTATCAGCCTCATGCGTCCAGCCGAAATGCTCAAACAGCGGCGCGGCGCGGTGAAGGGCGTAAACGTATTGCAACGCGATGGAAGCGGAATGACCGTCGTCCGCGCCGGGCGGAATGCCGTTTTGAAATTCCCGGGCCCAATCGGTAAAGTTCCACCATTCGAGATTTGCGGGCATTCCGGTGTCATCCAAATGCCTTTCAAACCATTCCAACACACCTCTGATTCCCGGCAGAAACCGTCGCAAAAATTCCGGGTCATTGCGATACATGTAATAATCGTGAATCATGGCGATCCAGAAAAGCGAGTAGGTCGGGATGATCTGCATGATATACGAGGGATAGCGGCTTTGGGTCAGTCCTTCGGGAATGCGGGAATCGTCGAAATGTTCGATGGCTTTGCGCATCAGGCGGTCGTCGCCGGAAACGTAAATCGTCGCCAACGATTCCAGCCGGGTATCGCCGATGTATTGCAATTGCTCGTAATAGGGGCTGTCCTGGAAAATCTCCCCGGCCCCGTTGCGGGTGGTCCGCCAGGCAGCCTCCCAGATTTTTGATAACGCCGGATCGTCCGATGCAAACGCAGCGCGCTCCCGGAATGGATAAGCGGAAAAAACGTGTTTAAAATCGTGAATCATCAGCGCGTTTTCGCCGGTTTCCACGTCGATTTGCACGTAGCGGAAGGTTCGCAGCCACAGCGGGCGGAACAGCCGATTTTTTCCGCCGTCCGGCAAAACCACATCATAAACGCCGAATATTTTCTTCCCATCGGTCGCATTGCGATTGCCTTTCAAATCTTCATTGGCAAAATTCGCATTTACAAATTCATCGGTGTATGCGGAATTGATCACCAACGCTTCGGCGTAGGTGAGTTTTATTTTGCTTCCCTTTCCGCCGCTGAAGCGCAGCTCCGGGAAACCCACGGTATGCGTGCCGTGATCCAGCAGCAGCGACGCCTTCACGCCGGGCTGAACGGTCAACGGGTGATTACCAGCGACGAATTCATCAGGAATTTCAGCGCCATTCCGGCGCACCACCCGTTGAAAACGGCGTTCGGTTTCTTCCATAAAGGGAATTTTACGCGGGACTAAAAACCAGGTGCTCCCAAAAAGGAATCCCCTGCCTACGGCAAATTCCACGGTTGCCAGGCGGGGCGTTTGCCAGTTTTCGTCATCAAAATCGAGGTTCTGCCAACCCCAGGGATGGCGGTTGCCGTCCAGGTAATCGCCGGGGCCGGCGGCGTAATAGCCGCGCAGCGATTCGGACGTAAACGGAATGTCCTGATACGCTTCGTTTTTGATGACCTTCCAGCCCGGTTCGCCGGTGTTGAAAATTACCGCGTTTTTTTTATCACACTGTAAAATAAACGCCGTCATAAAGGTTTGCTGAGCGCCCCGCCGAAATTCCCCGAAATTTACCACCTCGGCGGCGATCACGTTTTTGCCGGGCCGCAAATATCCGGCAATATCAAGGGTTTCGTAGCGGTAATGGGCA
>CAYVDX010000418.1:0-4342 GCA_964450485.1 uncultured Calditrichaceae bacterium | reverse complement strand
CTCGATTACACCTACGACGCTACCGTGAATTCAGTGAACCGGGCTTGCGAATCCTTGGTGCAGTTCAAGCCCTATTCCCATCAACTCATCCTGGTCATCGGCGATTTGAGCAACCCGGGCCCCAAAATTAAGCAGGCGCATTTGAAAATCGGCTACTATATTGCGGCAATGCCGATCCACTCGATCATTACTGTCGGAGAAGATGCAAAATATATTGCGGAGGGGGTAAAACGAATGAACTATTCCAATAAGACCGTTAAAAGCGTTCGCAATAATGATGAATTGATACGATTATTGCCTGATTATTTGGCGCCCGATGCAACGGTGCTTTTCATTGGAAGTAAAGATCTAAACCTTTCTCAACCGGTGAACGAAATTTTTGGACTGGCTGAAGATGAAGCATAAATGACTGCTCACTCATTTGTGTTTTTCAAACGATTTTCTGATACTTTCAAATAAAAACGATTCCGTAGTGGCACGGCATGCCGTGCCGCTACTATTTAAATCGAAGTGGCACGGCATGCCGTGCTGCTACGGGTTAAATCGAAACACAGCATTCTTTTTTGAATAAGCTGTTTGGTTTTGTCTGCCCCTCTGCGGAGGACTTGTCAGCGCATTATGCAATAAACAGAAAAGCCGGGCATAAATGACGCCCGGCTTTTTGAATCAGAATATCCAGCCGTTGTTACTTCAATAACAACATGCGACGTGTTTCGGTAAATTCCCGGGCCGCGTTTCCAGGCTGCCTGGCGGTTATTCGAATGAAATACGCCCCGCTGCTCACCGAAAATCCGGCATTATTCAGACCATTCCAGCGGATTTCATAGCTGCCCGCTGTTTGCGCTGCGTCAACCAATGTTTTGATTTTTTGCCCCGCCGCATTAAAAATGGCCAATTCGATGCGACTGTCCACCGGCAATTGATACCGAAGCGTGGTTGAAGGATTAAAGGGATTGGGATAATTTTGAAACAAGGAAAAATGTTGCGGGATTGCGCTGATCGAATGAGTACGGGTCAATTTCAACCTGCGCACTTGCTGATTGTCGATAAAAACCGGCGCCCCTTCGCGCAACGGATGTGTCTCGATAACCTCACTTCCGATCATCTCCTGTATTTGGTAGGACTGTCCCGGTTCTATTTTCAGATTCCGGGCTTCAATTGTTACCGGAAAATTGTTTGATTGAATCAGAATCACGGCCTCCGATGATTCGGTCAACCGCATATCGTCCTCGTAGCGGGCGTCAAACCCGCCGGCCGGGGCGATTGGCGGCATTCGATAGCTGCGAAGTAAATCGGGATCATCCAATTGGGCATCGAAAAACAGCGTCTGCGAATGCCCGTTTTTTTCAGAGATCAGCAACGCCGGATACCCACTTTCCGCGGATTTCAGCAGCGATTGCGCGGCAAATAAGCGATTTGCCGAGGCAGCAACCGTGGTTGAGCAACTCATGGAAATCGTTCCCGCGGCCGATGCTTCAACCCAATAGCTGCACCCCTGTTTTATCGAATCGGCATTGAAGTAGCCGCTGTTATAGCCCCATATGGAGCCGGGAATAATCACTGAACCGGCGTCCGCAATGGCGCTGATGGGAAGATCACAAGAGGGACCGCTAAACAAATTCCAGCCGGTCGCAAGATTTATCGAAACATTGGTGATTGAATCACCGCTAACGGAGACCTGGCCGGCGGTTGGGAATTCAAGCCAGTAACCGAGTCCCGCTTCCAGCGTGTCTTCTAAAACGTAGCCGTTGGCATATCCAAAAAGCGTATTTACGTTTGAAGTGGGAAATAGTGTCTGGTAATGCGGGTCCGCCGGCGTGTTTGGCAAACCGACCAAATTCCAACCGGCATTAACCGTTTTCGTAAAAGGCACAACCGGGCTGACGCCAATCACGCCGACAACTTTTTTGGGATCCGTTCGGTTGGAGGCAATGATGACGATTTCATTGGTGAAATTTTCCTTGGTGCTGCTCACATTGCTATATGCGCCGTCAATCAACGTGGTTCGCGGGCCAAAATTGATCGAAGAGATCGGCGATTCCCGGTAAACGATGGGATTTTCGCCATTCTTTTCCTGGTAAACCACGGATACTTTCTCGGTCGTTTCGTTTAGCAGCACCACCGGTCGCGTGCCGATAAAATGCCCATCAATAATATATGGCGCATCCCATGCGCCGTTGGGGCGACGGATCAAAAGCCCGATAAAATCGGTGCTGGTTTTGATCGCGGCGTATAACGTCCCATCAGAATATGAAGCGACATTCATGTGGTCGTCAGCGAACAGGTTGCCGCTTGCCGCGATTTCTTCACTCGACCAGGTGTTGGGATCATCGCCATCATGGTGGAACCTGAATTTAAATTCTTCCGCATTCTGATCAGACCACAACACCCCAATGGTTGAATCGTTAAAAGCCGTCACCACGGTAATATCGTCGGGGGCTAAACTGCCGAGATTGATGGGGCCGGTCCAGGAAGAATACGGGTAATCGCTGTAATGAACCCGCGCATTGCTGCTGTTTTCAGTGGCAAGCCACATTCTGCCTTGTGAGTCAATATCAATGCTGGCAATCTCCGAACCCGGCAGGGAAATATCCACATTCCCCGGTCGCTGCGACCAAAATTGATAGGTCATGGTTGCCGGGACATATTCGACGGAAGCCAGTTGAGGGTCGCTGTCGTGAATCAAAATATGAGTCACGCCGCCGACGCGTTTTGCATCTGATTTGGTATTCACTTCGCTCGACAGCTTCAGAATTTCCGTCCAGTGATCTCCGTCCAATCGCCAAAGCCAAGTGCCCTGCGAGGATGCGCCGACATTATCCGTGGGAAAAACACACCACCATTTTCCGGCGTAATTCCAAACCTTGGATTGTGGTTTTTCACCTAATGGATTATTACTGGAATGTACGATCGGTTTTTCAAGAATTGGGGAGAATGTTAAGTCTGTTAATGATTCTGTTGCTAAAAACCAGTCGGGATAACCGGCTTTTTGTGCAAAAACCGAATACGAAAACGTCAGCGAAAATAAAATCAGCGCACGAACGATAAACGGTTTGTAAAAACCCACCATGGCAACACTCCTTGTTTAAAAAGCAGTAAAAACGGTTTAACGAATTAATATCATTTTTCGCCACTGCCTGGTATTTCTCGTCACGAATTTATAAAAATAAATTCCAGAACTGACGGGTTTTCCATTTTGATCCGTCCCATCCCATTGAATGGAATAACTGCCGGCGGATTGCCGCGCATCCACTAAGGTCCGTATTTCCTGCCCCAACATATTGAAAACCGACACCCGGACGTGATCCGTTTGCGGTAAATCATATTTGATGGTTGTGGCGGGATTAAAGGGATTCGGATAGTTTTGAAAAAGCTGAAATTTTTTCGGATGTTGCGTGATTTCGTCATTTATACCTGTGATCACGCTGTCCACCACGAAGACATTTACAGTGCCGCTGACCCGCTGATTTTCGATCATGCCGCCGACAACATACATGCGATTCGCACATCCGACAAACCCGCGATGATCCATTGTGGCAATATTTGCCGCCGTATAAATTTCCCAATCAGCGGTTTTCGGGTTAAATCCAAAGGTAAAATCCACCGGATTTGAGGGCTGCCCGTTGTAGCCGATCCCGTCAAAATTGTATGGATTGGTCGTGCCGCCGGTAAAGACGGCCCGTTGCCCAAAATTCCCCGCGGCCGCGCGATATTTTGGATTTCCCGGGTGATCCGGCAGGGTTTCCCAAATAATGCGCAACGGATCAGCCGGATCAATCACGCCCATGTAGCTGCCCGTGCTCATCACAAAATTGAAACCGCTGACCCGCACGCCGTTGATATACACAATGGTATCGCCGACGATGGCCCCGGCGTGTCCGAAGACGCCCGGCCCGGAAATCGGCGTTGCCTGCGCCCAACTGTCCGCGACCGGGTTATACGCCTGCACCTTTTTGGTATTATTGGTATTCGACCAGCCGCTGATGTTGTAAATCAGGCTGTCGCGCCAAACCACGGTCACCTGATCATCCACCGGCGTGGGGGCGTTTGCGCCGGAACGATAGGTATCCGTCGCGGGATCATAAATATCTACATTTGCCCAGGTGGTTTCATTGCCGCTGATGGCCACGCTGTACCCGCCGAAGATGTATATTTCGCCCCGAAATGGTTGCGCGGAAGCGGCAATCCGTCCGACATTGCCCGGCACCGGGGCGATTTGTTTCCACTCCCCACTCACCGTGTTCAGGCGATAGGCGTTCCGGGTAATTCCCGACCAGATTCTGGTCGAATCAATCCCCATACAGCTGACCGCGAAGCAGGGGTCATGGATGGCCAAGGCGGC
>CAYVDX010000417.1:0-4349 GCA_964450485.1 uncultured Calditrichaceae bacterium | reverse complement strand
TTTATGCCTCCATTTTGCTGATGCTGCCGATCACCGCCATTGCCGATGTTTTCGGCATTATCGCCGGTTGGTTTGCCGCGGTGATGTGGATGGGCATCGATTCTGAATTCTTCTGGCTTTCCGTCCAAAACGGCTTGATTATGAAAGATCTGGTTGTTGGAGTGGTTAAACCGCCGTTTTACGGACTGCTGATCGGATTGGTAGGCTCATACATGGGCTATAACGTCTCCGGCGGCACGGTCGGATTAGGTAAAGCAGCAACTTTAACCGTGATGCTAACGTCTATTTCTGTGCTTTTGGTGGATTTTATGTTAACAAAATTGATTATCTCACTGTTTGCAAATTAGAGATTTTTTAAAATAACTTTTGGGATCCCGGCATACGGTTGCCGGTTTACTAAAATGATTCAAAAAGCCGTTGAAACGGCCAAAATAGCGCTTTTTTTTATTCACACCGTCCCGGCAGCCGGGACAGTGTGAATGAGATTTTTAAAAAATTGGAACCGTTTTAACGGTTTTCCGGCGAAATGATAAAAGCCTTTTGTCAGGGAAAAGGAATAACGCGCCTGAATAAGTCACAAATTATTTGTGGCGTTCTTATACGCGGCTAAGGATTAAGTATGACTCGATTTGAAAATGTAACGCTGTATCTCAGCGAGCGAAAAGTTTTAGACAACCTGTCTTTTTCCATCGAAGAGGGTGAAATGGTGTTATTGGTGGGCGGCAGCGGAGCCGGCAAAAGCACCATTCTCCGGCTGGTGATGGGATTGATTCGCCCGACCTCCGGACGTATCATTCTCAATGGACAGGATATTACTAAAATGTCCGAATCTCAATTGCTGAAAATGCGGCATCATTTTGGAATTGTATTTCAGGAAGGCGCATTGTTTGACTCGCTAACCGTGGAAGAAAACGTCGGTTTTTATTTACGGGAACGAATGGGCATGTCGCCGGAAGAAGCTCACGAACGGGTGGTTCAGGAATTGACCGGGTTAGGATTACAAGATTTTTTGGATTATTATCCCTCACAATTAAGCGGCGGGATGAAAAAGCGCGTAGCAATTGCGCGGGCATCCATCAAAAATCCCGAATGTTTATTATACGACGAACCAACCGCCGGGTTGGATCCCATGTCCTCCCAGCGGGTGGTTGATTTGATGAACGAACTTCATCGTGGTCGCATTACCTCGATGATCGTCACGCATGAAATTCATTATTTTTTAGACAGCGTCTCGCGGATGATGCTGCTCAGCGCGGGAAAAATTGTTTATGACGGCGATCCGATCGCCGATATTCACAAATGGTACGGCTTTGCCGAAGTACCGGATAGTGTAAGTAACGAAACAATGGAAGAATAGCATGGCATTTGCAAAAAAAGACCGAAATATATCCCTGGGTGTTTACATGATGGTTGGACTGGCAGTGTTTCTCATCGCTTTTATTTTTTATATCGTGGCGTCCAATCAAAAATACTTCGATCCTAAATACTCAATTTACATGAGCTTACCAAATGTTCAGGGTCTCAACCGCGGCGCTTTTATTACGCTTTCGGGATTAAAGATCGGCGTCGTTGGCAAGATGAAAATCGACAACGAATCAACCCCCCGGGGCGTGGTGATTGAACTGAAAGTTGATAAAAAATATCGCGAAAATATCACTTCCTCCTCCATGGCCATGATTAAAACGCTGGGCATTCTCGGTGATAAATACGTCGATATCACCATCGGCGATCCGTCCCGGCCGGTGTTGCGGCCGGGCGATTTTATCAACAGCGATCCAGGCGTTGATTTTTATGAATTTGTGGATGACGCCGCGGAAATGGTTGACGATTTTAAACATGTTTTGCGAAACGCCAATTTATTGACCAGCAATGCCGTCGAAGGCAGGGGCGCGTTGGGGAAATTGATTTCTGATGCAGGCGCCGAAAAAAAACTCACCGCCATTATCGACAATATGAGCCGTGTTTCCGGGCGTTTGGCCGCCGGCCAGGGCAGCCTCGGAAAAATGCTTCGCGATACCACCCTTTACGCACGCTTGAACCGCAGCTCCTTGAATTTCCAGTCAATTTTGGACAGTCTTCATTCCGGCAACGGATCTTTTGCCCGATTTATGCGGGATAAAACCATGTACCCGCGCATCAAATCGTTGTCGGAAAAAACGGATTCACTACTTTACCGGCTGCAACACAACGGAACCATGGCAAAACTGCTAAACGATGAACAATTGTATAAAAACCTGGTACATCTCACCGGATCATTGGACTCTCTTTCCACGGATATGAAAAAACATCCCGGCAAATATGTGAAATTTTCCCTGTTTTAACAGACATCTTTCCGACGGCCCCCGCAAATACCGCAAGTTTGACAAAAAATTGAAATTTGAAACTGTAAATTGGGAATCCGGATTCACCAAATTCCGAGTTTCAAATTTCAGCAATAACAGATGCCGCCGCCATTGCCAATGCCGCTGAAAACCTCAATGATCAATCAATGCGCGCGTTTTTGTCGGGCGTGGATGTCGTGATGATCTTCAATGGCCTCCAAATGCGTGGAAACATACGCGGACGGCCGCAGCGCCGCTTCGATACGGCTTTCAACATGCGTGGCAATCCGATGGGCTTCGCGGATCGGCGTATCACCCGGAAACAGCAAGTGCACTTCCACCCAATAGCTCTTTCCCAAATAGCGGTGTTTTAATTCGTGGAAACGAATCCCATGTTGCCGCGCTTCTTCCCGTAATATTTTTTCGATTTTTTGCTGAACTTCCGGCTCGGCTTTATCCATTAACCCGCTGATGCTTTTGCGGATCAACCCGAACCCGGAGACAAGAATATTTACGGCGATGAGGATTGCAAAAACAGGATCCCAGGGCAGCCAGCCGGTCACCTGCGTCAGCGCCAATCCCAGGAGAACCCCTAAACTCGTCCATGAATCGGTTAGCACATGCTTGCCGTTTGCTTCGAGTATCAACGATTTTTTCTTTTTCCCCAACCAAAGTAAATACCAGCCCAGGACGCCATTTATCAACGCGGCAGAGGCAATGATTGCCGTGCCGGTTCCCAAATTTTGCAACGCCAGACCTTCGATCCATTTGCTGATCGCCTCATAAATGATGTAAACCGCCGCAATGACAATCATTGCGCCTTCAAACCCGGCGGAAAAAAAACTGATTTTTTGATGCCCGTATAAGTGGGTTTCATCCGCCGGTTTAAAGGAAAGCCAGAGGCTGTAAGCGGCAAAACCTACCGCGACAATGTGCACAACGGATTCGGAGGCGTCGCTCAAAATCGCGGCAGAGCCGGTTAAAAGATAGGCCCCCATTTTGATTGTGAGCATTAAAATGCCCGCCCAAAGGGACAAATGCATCGCTAATTGCAATGCCTTTCTATCTTTTACGGATGGTACGTTTTCGTCCACATCAACAGCCCTAGCAAAATTTCTGTAAAAAGCGGTTTAGCATCTTTAAACTCAACTTACTGAAATTACCAAAAAGATTGAAACAGAAAAACATTTTAGCGTCACGAATAATTTGATAACTGCTAACATAAAATTTTTTAGCGTCGAAAAATTAAATGAGTTCACGATTGTTTTAAATTTGATACCAGTTTGATCCGCGGTTTAACTTCACCCAAAATGGAGATGGATTAGCATGCCGGAAATGCTTAAAGCTTTCATCATTGACGACAGCCTCGAAGATGCTCAACAACTACAGGATTACCTCAATAAATTACCGGTTTGGCAAATAGAAATCCAAAGCGCCCAAAAAAGCGGCCGGGAAATGCTGGAAATGCTCAAAGCCTTTCAGCCGGAAGTTGTTTTTGTAAATGATTTGCTTGGCGACCAACGCGGCGCGGAATTGATCCAAGCGTTAAAAGATACCGGCTTTGGGTCAGAGTTTGTGTTGATGACCAGGCAAACCTCGGAAAAAATAGTGGCTGAAGCATTCCGCGCCGGGGCAATCGATTTTTTGGACAAAAATGAACTATCGGCGGCAATGTTGGAACGCATTTTGCGACACGCGACGCATAAAATGCGAACAGATGTTGCATTGCAGCACTACGCGGATATTTTGTTGACTGCAAAAAAAGCGTTAGAGGAAAAGACGCAACAGCTATCTCAAACCGTTGAAGAATTAAAGATCGCAAAACAACACGCGGAAGATTCGACCCGGGCAAAGTCCGAATTTTTGGCAAATATGAGCCACGAAATTCGCACGCCGATGAACGGTATTATCGGGATGACGGAATTGGTTTTGGATACCCCCCTTGAAGCGACACAGCGGGAATACCTGGAAATTGTTGACGCCTCTGCCAAGTCACTGTTGATTTTGTTGAATGACATCCTCGATTTT
>CAYVDX010000416.1:0-4389 GCA_964450485.1 uncultured Calditrichaceae bacterium | reverse complement strand
GGCCTTGGCGCACATCGGCGTTCCGGTGATTGTGGGCATTCACGAAAATGACCCGCCAGTCAGCAGCCGATTTGAACTGTATCAAAATTACCCGAATCCGTTTAATCCTTCGACGACCATTGCTTATTCATTGTCAAAGCCGGCAAACGTTACCCTGAAAATTTATAATCTGCTTGGACAAACGGTGAAAACGTTGATCGATGGAAAAAAAACCGCAGGAATACACACTGTTCGGTGGGATGGAAGGGATGCTGCCGGTGAAAGCGTTTCAACGGGAATATATCTGTACTCGCTGCAAATCGGTTCGTTTTTTGAAGTAAAAAAAATGCTTTTGATGCAGTAAAAAAATGCGATCCAACCTTTCGCATTCCTCAAATCGGCAAAACGCAATCGCTGAACGCCTCGGTGGCCGCCGGCGTGATTTTAGCGGAGATAGTGCGACAGCGGTCACGGCATGTGACGGGTTGAATCGCTAACTTGATTAGATGTTGCGGAAAAATACTGGATATATTTTCAATTCATCTATAAATTACTTACGAATTGCGCTAAAAAAGTGAAATACAATTATTCATTCATAATATGCCAGTTGAATTGCCGATGCGTACAGTTATTGACACAAACGTCGTTTTTGAAGGTCTCACCAAACAAGGCGGCGCATCGGGATTGATTATTGATGCATGGCTGGCTGATGTATTTCATCCCTTTATATCGAATGCGCTTGCTTATGCGTATGTGGATGTTTTATCAAAAAAGCTGTCAAGAAAACGTTGGCAAACAATCAAGCCGGTTTTAGGAAAACTTCTCAATCACGTAGAATTTGTAACCGTTTATTTTTCATGGCGTCCAAGTTCGCCCGACCCGGCGGATGAACACGTCGTCGATTGCGCAATGAATGCAGGCGCTACAGTCATCACAAATAATATACGAGATTTCAAAATGGCTGAACAGTCCCTGGGATTACGAATAATCACTCCCGTTGAATTTGTTAAATTGTTAGCAAATGTTTAAATCACTATTTCAACTTGTAATTAGCAGGAGTTCTAAAAATGAGTCAATTAGTATTGGATATTCCCGAAACGCTGCAACAGCAATTAGAGCGGCTGGCCCGAAATGAAGGCGTATCCTTGAGCCAATACATCTTGTTTGCGCTTACACGCCAGGCAACATCTGCTTATACTGTAAAAGCCGTTTCGGAAAAAGAAATCGAACACCAAAAAAATGATTTCGCAAATTTGCTCCAAAACCTGGGACAAGGCAGCTTTGAAGAAATTGAGCAGGTAATGCGGGAGCGCGAAGCGGCCAAAAGAGAAAAAGGAACTTAGCCCCGAAGTCGTCCGACGCTTGAAAAAAAAGATAAGCAAGCAACGCGTTGCCGGGTGAAAAGATAATTGCATTTTTTACAATTTTTACACGCTTTACACTTGGAAAACGCCGCAATTCAACGTAACTTTACGATTGCAAAAAATACAATTCTCATGTAGCAGGTTTACGACATGTACTTAAAGGAATTTGACCGTCTGGTTCAGATAATGACCCGGCTCAGAAAAGAATGCCCCTGGGATCGCGCGCAGACGCCGGAAACGCTGCGGCAATATATTCTGGAAGAAGCCTACGAAACCATCGAGGCCATCGACGCACAGGATTGGGATGAACTGCGCAAGGAATTGGGCGATTTGTTGCTGCAAATCGTCTTTCAGGCGGAAATCGCCGCGGAAAACAACCGCTTCACCCTGCCGGAAGTGATTGCCAATATCAATAATAAATTGATCGAGCGCCATCCGCATGTTTTTGGCGATGTGAAAGTGCGCAATGCCGCGGACGTGGCGGCAAACTGGGAGCAAATCAAGGTTCGCAACGAGCAGCGCAAGTCCATTTTGGAAGGCGTGCCCAGGCAGCTTTCCGCATTGCTGCGCGCCCAGCGTTTGCAGGACAAAGCCTCGCAAGTGGGCTTCGATTGGGACGAAGCCGCCGGCGTGTTAGACAAAATCAAGGAAGAAATCGACGAAATTGAACAGGCGGAAACACCGGCGGAATTAGAAGATGAGTTAGGTGATTTGCTCTTTGCCCTGGTGAATTACTGCCGGTTTAAAAAAATCAGCGCGGAAGACGCGCTGCGCCAAACCACCAACAAATTTATTCAGCGTTTTCAATACATCGAGCAGAAACTTGCCGAAAAAAAGATAAAACCAATGGACGCCACATTGGCGCAAATGGAATCGCTCTGGCAGGAAGCCAAATCCATCAATCACTAACCGTGATGCATTTTTTATGTTGTTCAACCTGATCAATTTTTCGCTGATTTTTTCGATCAGCATAAATTTGATTTTGATTTGGCTGCTCATTCGCCAAAAAGCCAAACCGCCGATTATGGCGGTTTACAGTTGGGTTGTCGCCTTTTTTATTGTGGATTTTTTGGCGGTGCTGTGCCTGGTGAACAACCCTTTTCCGGAATGGAATGAATGGTTGACCCGTCTGCATTTTGCCCTCGGATGTGTGGTCGTGGCAATTTTACATTATTTCGTCAGCAGTTTTACCTTTGCCCGGGCCCTGCCGGGAATCAATTTGAAGGACAAAGTCATCTTTGGCGGGGCAACCGCATTGGCGGTCATCAGCCTGTCCGGCTTTCTGCCGGGCGCACCGGTTTCACGAAACCAGGTTTTACCCGTCAGCCCACAGGAAACGGCGCTATTCACGCTCTTTTTTATCGCCGTAACCGTTTCCGCCTACCGGGAAATCTTCTCGCGCTACAAAAGCATCACCACTCCTGACATCCGGGTGTTTGTTGAGCGGATTATGCTGGGATTATTTCCATTGGCTGTTTTCCTGCTGGTGTGTATTTACGTTTTGCCGTATTTGTTGGCCGGACAAATCTTCTTTTTCTCCGTATCCGCCCTGCTCAGTTTGCTGCTTTATTTAAGCGCGGCGCGTTTCCAAATTTTGGAAATCACCGAAAAAAACCAATACATTTTGCCGTTATTTGCCGTCACGGCGCTGTTAATGGCGGTGTTTTTTCTCCGCCCCGCCCGCATTGAGGATTTCGAAATCATCGCCGTCAGCATCCCGTTTTTGTTGGCTGCCACGCTCACCGGCTATTATATTTTGGGATATTTCACCCAGGCATTCAAGCAGTCACAGATCGGGTTTGACGAACTGTTGGATAAAAAAATGGAGCAGTTTTCCAATGATGTCGGCAAACTGGTGACCCGCCGGCAACTGTGGGATTACCTGGTCGATTTTTTTAAAGAAAGTCTGAATATTTCCAAAATTGGGATTGTGACGCTACAGGATGACATCACGCCGTACGAGATTGCCCATTTAGAAGGATTCAACGAAAAAGATATTCGCAATCTGCTGAAACCGGGGCAATCATTATTGCTTGACCGTTTGGAAAATGAAGGACAGATTGTCGTCAAATCGGATTTGCCCATGGAAAACCGCCTGTTTCAGGCGCTGGATTGGACGCGCATTTATCTCTGCATTCCGCTGATCAAACAAAGCGAGGTGATCGGGATTATTTTTATTGGCGGCGACCGGCAATACATGCCGATTTCGCGCAGGAATGTCCACGTATTCCGGCTGGTCAGTTCGCAACTGGCAGTCGCTTTGGAAAAAATCCGCACCCTGGAAAGCATGTTTCAGGCCCAGAAAATGGCCGGGCTGGGCATGTTGGCCTCGCAGCTTGCCCACGATTTTCGCTCATTTATTACAATCACTAAAATTCAGCTAAAGAGCAATCCCAATCCAACCCTGGAAAAGCACGCCGGGTACATGGAAAAAATGGTGAATGACCTGCTGAATTATTCCCGTCCGCAGGAACTCAAGCTAAAGCCTGTCAGCATCAACCAACTGATCGATATGAGTTTGGATGTGGTACAGACGCCGCCCAATATTCAGGTTGAGAAAAATTATACGGATAGCCTGCCGAAAATACCGATGGACGTCAGCCAAATGCGCCGTGTTTTCACCAATCTTTTTGAAAACAGCATGCGCGCCATGCGGGTTAATGAAAGCGGGCGAATTAAAATTACCACCAAGCCGCTCCGCTCGCTTTCCCGGCTGCGTCCGAATCCCTGGCTTCATGTAGAAATTCTCGATGAAGGCATCGGGGTTCCCGAAGAATATCTTGAGCGAATTTTCGATCCGTTTTTCACGCGATACAAAAATGAAGGCGGTAATGGGTTGGGGCTGGCAATCGTCAAACAAATTATCAATCGGCATCACGGGCACATCGATGTATCCAGCAAACCGGGGCGCGGCACGGTGTTTAACATTCGCCTGCCCTACCAAACGGCTGCGCAAAACGGACATCAAAATGGCGTTGCCGAACAAGATGTAGCGGCGGACCAACGTGTCCGCCCGTAACAGCGGACCAACGTGTCCGCCCGTAAC
>CAYVDX010000415.1:0-4391 GCA_964450485.1 uncultured Calditrichaceae bacterium | reverse complement strand
AAAACTGCTGAAAATGTTCCAGCGGATTGAAAAAGAGCTGACCATTATCACCAGCACTGAAAATGGTTATCAATTTGAACATCCGATGCTGCGGGAATTGCTATACAATGAAATTCCCGCTGCGCTGCGCAAGGAATATCACTTAATGACCGCCGAAGAATTCGAGCGCATTTATGACGGTGATTTTGGCGCGTTAGTAGGGGAGGTGGCCCAGCATTATCGTCTTGCCGAAGCGTATCGTCGGGCGATCCCATTGCTTTATAAGGCAGGATCGCGGGCATTTAAAATCTCCGCGTACCGGGAAGCTTCACTGCTTTTGGAAGATTTGATGAAAACGGTTGAGCAAAGCAAGACGGTGTTACCTGATTCCATTCCCCAAACAGACGTCTTTTTGAAAATGGGCATCTGCCACGAGGAGATTGGACAATGGGAAGTCAGTTTGAAAAACTATGAAAAATTATTAGAAGTCAGCGAAATTGAAAACGATCACCAGGGTAAAGTGAACGCCTTGCGCCGCATGGGGCGTATTTTTGACAAACAAGGACGATGGACTGATGCACTGGCCGCCTATGAAGAATGTCTGGCGATTGCGGAAGAAAATTCAATCGGGAATGTCAAAAGCCGAGTTTACAATAATATTGGCATTATTTATATGCAAAAGGGCGAATTTGACGAAGCGTTGAAATATTTTGAAAAAACAATCGATTCGGTTGATAATGCCATGGGTTTATATGATAAGGCACACGCGCTTACCAATATTGGCGCGATTGCAAATATGCGTTCAGACTATGACGCCGCGCGGGAAAGCTACCTAAATGCCCTGGAAATTTACAAGAAAAAAGGCGATCGGGTATTTGAAGCGCGGGTATATCACAATATTGCCATGACATACTCCGACAAAAAAGATTGGACAAAGTCGATTGAAGCTTTTGAAAAGTGTTTACAGCTTCTGGATGATGCGCAAGACAAGCGTTTGTTTGCTACAACGGATGTAAATATCAGTAAGGTGTATGCTCGCCAAAATGATCTGATGAATGCTAAAAAATATAATGACAAAGCATATAAAATTTTTAAACATTTGGAAGACTACCTGGGTTTAGCGGAAGTGTATTATGTTTACGGTTTGATTTATGCGGCAGCGGATAAGCCGGCAAAGGCTGAGAAATACTTCCTGAAAGGGATTAAAATGAACGAAGAAAAAGAGTATTTTGAAGGTTTAGCCGAAAGCAGCATGGGTTATGCCGGTTTTTTACAAAATAACGGTAATCTGGAAAAATCATTGGAATATTATAAAAAATCGCGGGACTCTTTTAAGGAGATGGGGTTAGAGATCAAAGTGCGGGAAGTTGCGGAAATCATTTCATCGTTGAAGGAGGAAAAACCCGCCGCGGCAAATAAATTTCCTGATTCATTGGAGAATACTTCAAAACCTGACGATAAAACTGTTAGTGTCAATTGAAGTAAAAAAATCGGGAGCAAGGGATGGCGCCCAGCAACGGCGCGGAAGCGTTACTACAAAAAGAAAACAGAAATTTGCTCCAGGAACTGGAGACAGCCTATAAAACGATGGAGATGATCGTTGAGCAGTCCAACCGGGAACAAAAGATAGCGTACGACGAACTTCAACAAAAATTTAATGCGCTTGAAGGTCTTTACCGGGAGATTTCCAATAAAGAAAACCTGCTCATCCACATGGAAAAACTGTCATCCATCGGGCAGTTTATCAGCGAAATTATTCATGAATTGAACAATCCCCTCACCGGAATATCCGGTGGCGCGCACCTGCTAAAAACCCTCAATCCCCCGGAAAACCTCAAACCTTTTATCAAAATTATTGAAGAAAATGTAAAACGCATGACCGGCTATTTGCGGCGTTTTCGCGAAATGGTTTATAAAGGCGAAGAAAATTTTGTGCTTTTTGATGCGAATCAAAATTTGCAGGACTGTTTAGCGACCATTGAAATTATAAAGCCCAAAAGCATTCAGCTAACGATTCGGACATTTGAGCATCCCTTGATGATCAAAGGCGATCCGTACCAGGTGAATCAAATTTATCTGAACCTGGCAAAAAATGCGTTTGACGCATTAAAAGCACACGGTGACCGTATCGATGTTTCGATTCGCCAGGTGACAAAGGATTGGATCCAACATAGCGGCGGGTTTTCCAAAACGCAGTGCCAGGATGCAATCGTTTGGGCCTCGATTCTTGAAGAAAAAAATGATTTTGCGTTGGTGGAATTTGAAGATAACGCCAATGGCATCCCGGCCGATATTATCGAAAATATTTTTCAAGCCTTTTATACGACAAAAGGTCGCGACAAGGGCACCGGATTAGGGTTATCTATTTCAAGCGATATTGCCAGGCGTCATGGCGGAAACCTCGCTGTAAAATCCATGGTGGGAACAGGCACGACGTTTCAAATTTTGCTGCCGATTGCCCAAAAATCAAGTTGATCATATTAACCGGAGAGGATAAACATGGAAAAACGTTGTCAAAGATGCGGTAGCGACGCATACCCGGAAGACAAATATTGCGGCATTTGCGGTTTCGAGCTAACTGCCCAGGTCGCGCCGATGACGAGCGAAGGCACCCAAGTGGACCTGAAACTGAGCGATATTCGCTATAATTTGGGGATGATTTATTACAAAAAAGGCGAATTTAACAAAGCCGCCGAAACATTTGAAAATTTATTAAAAGATGATCCGGAGAATCCCCGGTTTCAGGAAATGCTTGAGATGGCAAATGGCGCTTTAAAAGAAAGCTAAAGCCACAAGCCATGCAATATTGCCGGATAAAGAGCTGAAAGTAATGTAAAACTTTTTTATCAATTTTGGGAGTAATGCAATGAATGACAATCTTTGTCCCTCGTGTAAACATGAAAATCGAGCAGAAAGCCAGTTTTGCACGCAATGCGGGTTTAAATTGAGCTGCGCCGAGCCTACCAGCACCAGTTTGGTGATGTTGTATGGCGAAGGGAATGAAATCGTTTTTCCGCTCAAACAAAACTATACGTCTGTTGGGCGGGATGTGAATAATTCAATTGTGTTGCGCGATGAAAAGATTTCTAAAAAACACGCCGGCATTATTTTGGAAACAGACGCTTACTGGATTGAGGATTTGGGCAGCAAAAACGGCGTTCATGTGAATGGCAAAAAAGTAACACATCGGGAACGATTATATAATGGTAGTTTGATTAAATTGGGCGCTTCTATTTTGAAATTTAAAGTTGGGTTAAGGTATTGAAAATCCGCTAAATATTTCAAATGAAGTTTTAGGATAAACGCTATTGACAAGGATGTTGATTATGAGAAAGCAATTTTTGATTTTTTTTATCGCCGTGCTGGCGCTCTCAAGTGTTTTTTCGGCATGTGACTCGCAGAAATCCCGCCAACCCGCCATCGATGATATTCAAGCCGTTTCAACGCCGGGTTTTGGCGGCACGCTTGTGATTGGCATTCCCAGAGACGTCGATACATTCAATCCATTATTTAACGAATCCGTATTTGCGAAAGAAATTACTCACCTGGTGTTGTTGGGATTGGCGGATTTGAATGAGAAATCCGAATTTCAGCCGGAACTGGCTGATTCCTGGGAACGCTCGGAAGATTATTTAACGCTAACCTACCGTTTGCGGAAAGATGCGGTTTGGTCCGACGGTCATCCCATCACCGCGGAAGACGTCAAATTTACTTTTGATTTAGCCATGGATTCCACCCTTGCCAGTCCACAATACGCTTTGACGGAATACCTTAAAGAGGTTCGCGTTGTTGATCCGTACACCGTAATTTTCAAATTTTCCCAGCCCTATCCGTTCGAGTTGTTTGATACGGCGGGTGAAATATTGCCCAAACATTTGCTGGAAAATGTGGATCGAAAATCGTTGCGGAGCCATGAATTCGGGCGAAATCCGTTGGCGAACGGGCCGTTTGTGGTAAAAGAATGGAAAAGCCAGCAATATATCGAATTGGCCCGGAATGAGAAATATTTCGGCGGCCGTCCCTATCTGGACCGGGTTATTTTCAAAATTATCCCGGACAATAACAACCTGCTCACCCAATTGCAAACCGGCGAAGTGGATATGGCCATCGGTCTGTCGCCGGCCGATGCAAACCGGTTGAAAACCAGCGAGGCGAATCTCAATTTTCATGCGCTCGGCGGACGGGTTTATTACTACATGGAATACAATGAGAAAAACCCGCTGTTTGCTTCCCGAAAGGTGCGCCAGGCCATGACAATGGCAATGGACCGGCAAAAAATGATCGACGCGCTGCTTTATGGTTATGGAGAAGCCTGTGTCGGGCACGTGCCGCCGGTGGTAAGTTGGGCGTTCAACTCACAGTTACAGCCGTTTCCTTTTGACCCGAAAAAAGCCGGTGAACTATTAGCGGAA
>CAYVDX010000414.1:0-4395 GCA_964450485.1 uncultured Calditrichaceae bacterium | reverse complement strand
ACTGGTTATAAAAAGTAGGAAGGATTTGAAAATGCGAAAATTCCATGCGCAATTTCGGATCGACATACAAACCCACGCCGCCGCGTTGACCCCATTCGATCGGCACCATTTTTAGCAACACCCCATTCGCGTAAAGCAAGGTGAGCTTGCCAAAACTCTTAACTTTTAAATGGATTTGGTTAAAATTGCCGATAATGCCCGGTTTGATTTGATCGGCAACCAATATTCGCACACTTCGTTGAGAAACGCGCTGCAGGGAATAATTCCCGTTCCGATCCACGGTGAATAGCATAAAACGGTTCGGTTTGATCCCGGTTTTCAGGTCGTGACCGAAAATGATGCCGAATTTGCCGTTTTGATTTCCACCCAGCCAGCGCGCCTGCACTTCCACTTCCACGCCGTCATACATCTCCCGGTGAAAGGCTTTTTTGATCCGGATATTTTCAAAAAAAGTGATCTCATTCGCATTGATCTGGTAATCATTAAACGCTTCCAGACCCGGCAGCAGCCATTGCGTGTCAATCAGTCCGCTGACGGCTTTTGCGGCAGGTGTTAGCGGCAATTGCATGCTTGCTTTTTGAACCGGCGGATTCGTTTGTGACGGAATAGCGATATTCGCAGCATTTTTGGTGCGATAGCTGGCTTTTTCCGTGCGAACCACAAGGTTGCGCAGACTATGGCTTTTGGGATTTAGCCGAAGCGCTTTTTTGTAATAGAAGAGCGCCGCGCCCCAATTTTCTTTGCTAAAGGCACGGTCGCCGCGAACCGTGTACGCCCTCGCCACCATATCGATGCCTGCCAACGCTTCATTATTTTCATTATTATTATGCAGCACCGCTTTATATTCCTTTAACGCTTCATCCCAGCGGCCTTTGTTGAAATATGCCTTGGCGCGTTTTAGCTGCTTTTGTTCCAGCAACCGGCTGTCAACCGGCGCGATGGCTTTGGATTCGGTCAAATGCGCTTTCGCCGGTTGCGTGTTGACCAGCGCCAGCGCTTTTTCAAGCAGCGGCTCATTGAGCAGAAGTGTGGTGCTGCCCATCAGCACGACGAGCATAAAATAGATCGGCCAATTGCTCCAGCGCGATTTGCTGTCATATACGTGCGCGTAGGTTTCCAGGGGCTGTTCATAAAACTGGTTGTAAATTTTGATCACTTCCACGGTGACGTCGTCGCGGCCGCCGCGTGCGCGGGCCATTAGCGCCAGTTTTTGCGCGGCGCGTTCGGGCGAGCTGGATAGCACCACGCGCTGAATCTCGGCTTCATTCACATTTTTCAATCCATCCGTGCAGAGCACAAAAAATTCGTCTCGCTGCACCGGAATTTTTTGCAGCGTGTCAACTTTGATCCCCAATTTGACGCCCAGCGCGCGACTGAGCGCTGCCCGGCGAACCGGTTTTCCGGATTTGTCGCCGTTTTTCGGCATCGTTTCGATGATGCGGACGTGATCGCGGGTGAGCTTCTCGATCCGGCGAAGATTTACGCGATAAATACAGCAGTCGCCGACATGTGCGATGTAAGCATGTTTCTCCGTGAGCACCAGCGCCGAGCAGGTTGCGCCAATCCGGCGATGCAAACCGGTTGCCTGGGAGTACTGGTAAATATAACGATTGGCAGTATCAAATGCCCGTTGCAGGCTAAAAGCTAAATCATCCGAGGGATAGGTGAAATAATTTTTTTGGATGATATCCACCGCCATTTTTCCGGCATTTTTGCCGTTGGGATTGGTGGTTTTTGAATCGGCAATGACAAAGAGCTGTCCTTTTTCCGTGGACAAATCCGAATGATCGTTGGGGAATTTACCGTAATCATCGTTATTATTGGAATGACGGGGGCTGCGATCTGAGCAAACACCAAAGTTAATTTTATGTTTTTCTTTGATTTGCAGGGTCATGGCCAGTCGATTGGTTGTGATGTTAAAAAAACGACAAACGAAGTATAAAAACAACTACAATAAACAGTGGATTTAGCGAAAATGCAATGAGAAATTTATGTTTTTTGCGTCCTTCTTGCGCCGGGTTATTTCAGTAAAATCATTTTGCGGGTTTGAATGAAATCTTGTCCCGCCGAAAGTCGATACAAATACACCCCGCTGGCGAGGCTTGAAGCGTCGAATGGTATTTCATAACGTCCCGCCGGTAGTTCTTCGTTGATCAATTCCGCCACCTGTCTTCCGGTGAGATCAAAAATCGTCAGCCGAACCGGCAAGGATTCGGGTAGTGCAAACGCGAATGTGGTGGTTGGGTTAAAAGGGTTGGGATAATTGGGGCGCAATTCAAACTCGTTAATTTTCTGTCCATCCTCATTTCTGGTCAATTTGGGGATTTTCGCATAAATATTAACTTCGTTTGAGTATGCTGATTCGTTTTGCGTATTATCCACCGCTGTGATTCTGTAATAAAGGGTTCTGTTCCCTACGTTTGTAACGGCGTCCTCGTCTGTCCACGAATTTGTGGGGTGATTAACCGAGGCAACAAATTCATATCCGAGTGTCCACCCGGTGCCATTATCCACTTCCTTTCGGTAAATGTTGTATTTATTCATGTCGGATTCCGTATTGGCGTCCCAATCCAACTGGACTTCACACTAATTGCAAACACTGCTTGCTGCTAAATTTTGCGGCGCTGCCGGCGCGTCTAAATTAATGATCGTACCGCCACTGTTGATGATTTGGCCTACGTTACCCCAACTATCATCCCAATCGATATTGTCTGAATGAAAAGCAAAAGTGCCTTTAACAATAACATTATTTCCATTCAGTTTGATA
Organism: uncultured Calditrichaceae bacterium; assembly: GCA_964450485.1. Classification (GTDB taxonomy): domain Bacteria; phylum Calditrichota; class Calditrichia; order RBG-13-44-9; family J075; genus JACKAQ01. The sequence goes on along the minus strand of CAYVDX010000414.1, from coordinate 1,628 downwards.
TTTGTATCTTTATAAGTAACAACTGATACGCCTGGCGCTATCGTAAAATCATCCGATCCGTTTACATTTTCGCCAAAATTTACTATAGACCCATTCAGGAAAGTATTTTCGCTAAAAGTAGGCTCTGTTGGGGAATTATCTTTGGGATATGTTTTCCTGATTCCAGCGTACATAATAAACCCATCATTTTCTCTGAAATAATCAGTATTGTCGCTATCTGCATCTCTTCTTTCATAGACACAATGCAAACCTCCTCTATTCGATGCTAAAAGCGGCGTATAATAGTGACCGTTACTCGATGATAAAGTGGTTGAATTACCCCAGGTATTATCAGGATTCAATTTCCGATATTTAATACTGTATAAAGGATTGGTTGACGGATTATTACTTTCCCGGTCAGCATACACCAAATGCAACCCATCATCATCGCTCAACAAATCCAGCCCACGATCATTTTTGTGTAAATTGGTTCCGGCATCGGTTTCGACGGGTGCGAAGCTGCTGAAAGTGCCTGAAGAAATATTGCGATAAGTATGTTCAAGTATGTTCCCGGCATTTTGAGTATAGTAAGAAGAGACAACATGTATTTTGTTATTGGAAACGGCAATGTCTGCGCTTGCAAATCCGGCCTTGCTATCTTTTAACTCGGTTCTATTGTCAATGGTTTGTATGGCTTGCCAGGTACTGTTGTACTCTCGAAAACGCAAATAGGAAATAGAGTTTGTTACTCCTTGATTAGTCAGGTACGCGACAAAAACCTGGTTTCCATCAAATGCGACGGAAGGATTATATCCCTTTGAAAGTGTGCCGCCGCCTTCGGTAATAATTTTTTCATTTACCCATTTATTAGTTGCATAATCATATCCGATATAAATTACTTTTGTTTGGGTATTCGGATGTTCATTGACCTCCAAACCGTCTTCCAAAACGAGGTGAATAAGGAAGTTGTCTTCATCTAAGGCAATATCAGTAACCCGCGTTAATACATTACTAATCCCTGTTAAATCACGACTATTAATTTGCGTCCAATTAAAGTCATGTTGAACGGGTGGATCTTGTAAGGGGAGGATATCTAAATCCATTTCTTTCACAATAAGATCCTTACTTGAATACTCGATACCAAAGATATACAACTTTTGGTCAACGGCTGCAAATTGCATATAAGCTGTGTACTCTGTGTCATTCAATAGTCCTCCACCATTTACTGTCTTTGCTCGACGATTTTCAATTAAATCGTACACGGAAACTGTGTGATAATTTTCATCTACTCCAATAAATGGTTCAATTCTAATCATATGCAAACCTAATTCATTAGCCTGTATGGAAAATTGCTCTCTGGCGATACTTGACTGAATGACAAAATCCGGGTCAAGTACGATTGCATCATTATTAAAGTAAACCTTTTTAATTTCATCCGGTATCGACCATTGGGCAATAACATTCAAACTAAAAAAACTCAATATCAGAATATTTCTCAACATGAGTAAGGCCTCCTAAGCGTTTAGTTTTGTCCCGAAGATTAACGTATCAGCAAAAGTTTTTGGGTTTGCTGATACTGCGGTGTAGAAAAAACTACAAAGTAAATACCGCTGCTCACCTCCTTTCCGTGGCGGCTTGTGCTATCCCAT
>CAYVDX010000413.1:0-4404 GCA_964450485.1 uncultured Calditrichaceae bacterium | reverse complement strand
TTGCCGACCTGGAAACCCGCTGGACATTGTTTGACGCAAAAAACGATCCGGTAGAGCTCTGGCTGGTTACCATCAAAAATCGCGGGTACCGCGAACAGCGCTGGGAACTCGCATCGTATTTCGAGTGGAACCTGGGCGCCGCGCCGGATAATCACCGCGAGTTTCACAAGCTTTTTATCGATACGCAATACAGTGAACCGCTGAACGGACTTGTCGCCACGAAATATATTTGGGAAGTACCCACCGAACGCGGTCATTGGAACACCGATTGGCCCTACATCGGTTTTCACGCGGTTAGCGAACCACCGGCTGGCTGGGATACCTGCAAAGATGCGCTCATCGGGCGGCACGGCGGTTTTCATCATCCCAAGGGAATTTGCACGGGAAAATTTACCCGGAAGTCGGGTCGATTTCAGGATGCGGTTGCTTCGCTGGCCGTTGATGTGGCGCTCTCGCCCGGGACGGAAAAAACACTGGTGTTCGTGCTCGGCCAGGGTGATAAAAACAGCCCGGAAAAACTATCTGATCAAATTGCGCCTTTTGTCAAAAAATATTGCAACGTGCCCGCGGCAATTGAAGAATTGCGAAACGTAAAACAATTCTGGCGGGAAATGACCGCCGGCGTAACCGTAAAAACGCCCGATCCGGCTTTTGATTTGCTGACAAATATTTGGGTAAAATACCAGGCCATTTCCGGGCATTTGTGGGCGCGCAGCGGCTATTTTCAACAATCCGGCGCGTATGGATTTCGCGATCAATTGCAAACCAGCCAGGTGTGGCTGCCGCTCGATCCCGCTCACATGCTCAAACAGATCAAATTGAATGCACGACACCAGTTTGCAAACGGCGTCGTGCTCCATTGGTGGCATCCGCTGACGGAAACAGGCTTAAAAACGGAAATGACCGATGATCTGCTGTGGCTGCCGTTTATGGCGGCGCGTTATTTCCGCGAAGTCGGAGAGTTCTCCGCGTTGAAAGATGTACTGCCTTATTACGACGACAGCGAAGGCGCGCTTCAGCAGCATTGCACCCGCGCCATTGACGTGGTACTTGGGCGGTTTAGCAAACGCGGCTTGCCGCTCATCGGCGCCGGCGATTGGTGCGATGGATTTAGCGCCGTCGGACTGGGCTGGAAGGGTGAAAGCATTTGGTTGGGCATGTTTTTATACGGTATTTTGGATGATTGGGCGGAAATTCTGGAAGATCACAGCCCAACGCCACAGCCGGATATTGCCAAAAATTACCGGGAGCGGGCCGCGAAACTAAAAGCTGCCCTGAATACCCATGCCTGGAACGGGCAATGGTACATCGGCGCGACAAAAGATGACGGCACGCCGTTGGGCGATCCCTCGCAGGCGGAAAACAAAATTTACCTGAATTCCCAAACCTGGGCGATCATGCACAATGTCGCCGAGGGAGAGCGCCGCGAACAGATTGCCGAGGCCGTGCTGGAGCATCTCGAAGGCGATAACGGCACCATGCTTTTTCAGCCGGGATACAGCAAACCGGATGATTTTATCGGCTACATCACCCGCTACGCCCCGGGATTACGCGAGAATGGCGGCGTTTATACTCACGCGGCAACCTGGAGCATCATGGCCTTTGCCCAACTCCGGCGCGCGGAAGACGCCAATCGCCTGTTCCGCAAACTCAATCCCATTTTGCAGGCTGAAAAAAATCCCGACCGCTATATGGCTGAACCGTATGTGCTGCCCGGCAATATCGACGGAAAAGATTCGCCCTTTTACGGGCGGGCCGGCTGGACGTGGTACACCGGCTCGGCCGGCTGGTTGTTTACCATCGCGCTGGAATCTGTTTGCGGCATCCAACCGACCCTAAATGGGCTAAAAATCAATCCCTGCCTGCCGGCGGATTGGCAGCAAGTTCAGGTTACCCGTCAATTTCGCGGCGCGCTTTACCACATTACCATTGAAAATTCCGGCGGAAAGCGTTGCGGTGTGCCGGCGATTACAATGGATAATTTTAAAATTGAGGGAGACACGATTCCCGTCCAAAACGGAGGAACGCATGATGTATTGGTCTTGCTCTAAAAACAATCGAGATGCTTTTTTGCGCCAAGTACCGGGAATGGCTGGATTTAAAGCAGCAAAATGTCTCTAAAAAACGGGTGTTGTTAATGGCTAAATTAACCGTTGCTGTTGGAATGATCATCATTTCATTATTAATAATGGGCTGCTCCGGTCATCCCCGGGAAAAAAATAAAATCCTGGCGCAGAATTCCAAAATATCGCCGGAGGATGAAGCATTTCTGGATACGCTGCAACATCGAAGCTTTCAATATTTTTTGAAGGAGATCAATCGCGCCAACGGTTTGGTGCGCGACCGCTCAACAGCCGACGCACCGGCCAGCATTGCCGCGACCGGCTTTGCCCTGCCCGTATGGGCTGTCGGCGCGGAGCGCGGCTGGATTTCCCGTCACCAGGCGGCTGAGCTAACCTTCACCTGCCTGAATTTTCTCTGGAATGCCGAGCACAGCGCCGATTCCCTGGCAAACGGTTATCGGGGATTTTTTTATCACTTTTTAGAAATGAACAGCGGCAAGCGCACCTGGAATTGCGAACTTTCATCGATTGACACCGCGCTGCTATTGGCCGGCGCGCGATTTACGGCGCAATATTTCCATCGGAACAATCCGCTCGAGAAACAAATCAGAGCGTTGGCGGATTCTTTGAGATTCCGGGTTGATTGGAATTGGATGACGCTGCCGGATCGCGGGAAATACGCCGGCACAATTTCTCTGGGCTGGCGGCCGGAAAAGGGCTTTATTCCCATCGGCTGGGTCGGCTATAACGAAGCGCTAATTTTATACATTATTGCCGCGGGCAGTGGTTTTGAGAACGCCGCAAATGCCTATCAAAAATGGCTGAGTTTTTATGATTGGCGTGAACCTTACCCAGGCGTGGGATTGGTCTCCTTTCCGCCGCTTTTTGGGCATCAATACTCCCACATGCTTGTGGATTTTCGCGGGTTGCCGGATGCGTACATGCGCAAAAAAGGGATCGATTATTTTGAAAATTCCCGTCGCGCCGTTTGGGTGCAACGACAGTATGCCATCGAGAATCCCAACGGTTGGACAGGCTACGATTCCCTCTGTTGGGGATTGACCGCCTGCGATGGTCCGGGGCCTGATTATAATTTTGATCAGCGGGAATTTTTTTGGTACACTGCCCGCGGCGTCAGCGGCCCGGATTTGCTGCGGAACGACGACGGCACCATTGCACCCACAGCCGCGGCCGCTTCCATCGCTTTCGCCCCGGAACTTGTTCTCCCCACCCTCAAGTCGCTGTACAAACGCTATGGCGACCGCGGGCTTTGGGGGCCTTACGGTTTTCGCGACGCATTCAATCCAACTATCAACTGGTTTGACAAGGATTACCTCGGCATCGATCAAGCGCCGATTGTCCTGATGATCGAAAACTTTCGCAGCGGCATGATCTGGCGCTATGCCATGCGCGATTCGATTATCCAAAAAGGGTTGGAAATCCTGGAATTTAAGTAAGACAAGCATCCTTGCTTGTATAAACGTAAAACAAGCATCCTTGCTTGTCAACTCATAAAGCATCCTTGCTTGTATAAACGTAAAACAAGCATCCTTGCTTGTCAACTCATAAAGCATCCTTGCTTGTATAAACGTAAAACAAGCATCCTTGCTTGTCCATTGTCAAAACATTAAATTACCTGAAAAAATTAATCATGAAAGAATTCTACCGCCGACATTTGCCACATATCCAGCCACCCGGGGCAACCCTATTTGTCACCTTCCGGCTTCACGGCAGTTTACCGCGTTCGGTAAGTGAACAACTGCATCGTGATTATGACCAGCTTAGGCAGGAAATGATTCATCATGCCATACAAGGGAATTTAAAAAAGGAATATCAAAATATTTACAACCGACAAAAGTTATTAATTGCAAAATATGATCAATATTTGCATCAATCCACCGGTCCGCACTATCTCAAACAGCCGAAAATCGCTCGCCAAGTGTGCTCTGCCATGCGACATTTGGATCAAAAAAAGTATGATTTGGTTTGCTTTTGTGTGATGTCGAATCATGCGCATATTCTATTCACGCCATTGGAGATAAGCGAAGGAGAATATCATTCGATAGAGAGAATTATGCATAGTATCAAAAGTTATACTGCCAACAAAGCAAACAAGATACTCAATCGAATAGGTAAGCCATTCTGGAATCATGAAAGTTTTGATCATTACTCTCGGAGCGACGAAGAAACGGAACGGATTGCTGCTTATATTCTGAACAATCCTGTTAAAGCAGGATTCGTTGAAACGCCTGAGGAGTGGGAGTGGAGTTACTTTAAATATTGGTGATTTGACCGGCAAGGATGCCGGACTTACGTAGGACAAGCATCCCTGCTTGTCAAC
>CAYVDX010000412.1:0-4407 GCA_964450485.1 uncultured Calditrichaceae bacterium | reverse complement strand
TCCGCTTTAAACAAATGGAATTTACCCTACCGCCGGAGTACCAGGAAGAGCAGGAATTGGAAAAACAGCGCAGCATTCACGATACCCTGATCACGATGGGTCTGGAACTGATTTCCGACTCGTATCTTGTCGAAATGCAGAAGCGATGTGTTGCCGCAAAAATTCCATTTGAGCCAATGATGCGCGACGGCAAAAATTACAAAGTGATTGTGGAAGACATCAACACCGGCGGGTATGATTTGGCGATCATGGGCGCGCTGGGATTAGGCGCTGTGCGCGACAGCATGCTTGGCAGCGTGACCGAGCGGGTGGCGCGGCGCACCAAAACCGATTTGTTGGTGATCAAAAATACCGAGCCGATCAAACAGCAACTCAACGGGAAAACCACCGAAGCGATCAAAAATGAAAGCGGCAGCGGCGGGAATATTGTGGTTTGCGTCGATGGCAGCCCGGAATCATTCGCCGGGCTGAAAACCGCGCTGCAATTGGGCAAGGCGTTGGATAAAGAAGTGGAAGCCATCGCGGTGTACGATCCCTATTTGCATTACACCCTGTTCAACGGGATTGCCGGCGTGCTTACCGAAAAGGCTTCGAAAGTGTTCAAATTCAAGGAGCAGGAACAGTTGCACGAGGACGTGATCGACACGGGCTTGGCAAAAATTTATCAATCGCATTTGGAAGTGGCGCGGAAACTTGCGGTCGAAGCGGGCGTCAACATGAAAATTACCCTGCTGGACGGCAAGGCATTCGAGAAAATTTTGCAATATGTACGCAGGGAACGCCCCTGGCTGCTGGTGATGGGGCGCATCGGCGTGCATAGCGATGAAGACATGGACATCGGCAGCAACACCGAAAACTTGTTGCGCCAGGCGCCCTGCAATGTGCTGCTTTCCAGCAAACGATTTGTGCCGCAGATCGATTTGCGCGCGGAGGAATCCATGACCTGGACCGAAGACGCCACCGCCTTGCTGATGACCGCGCCGGAGGGTGTGCGCGGGATAGCCCGAACCGCTGTGCATCGCTGGGCAATGGAACGCGGTCATTCGGTGATCAGCCGGAAGATCATCGAGCAGTCAATGGCAAGCATTTTACCGCCGAAAGCGATGCAGGCGATGGGCATCATCGCCGAGGATTTAGCCATCAAAAAAATTAATGAATTGGAAGGCGATACCTACATTTGCAAGGAATGCGGTTACGCCGCCACGGATTTGCTGCCGGTAAACTGCCCGGTGTGCAGCTCCGGCTCGGAAATGTTTAATAAATTAAATAAGGAAGCCATCGAAAATCTTGCGCCGCTGGAAGGGGATGTGGCGGAAGAAACCACCTTTGACAATGTGAAACTGAAGTGGACCGGCGACGCCAAACAAGCGTTGCGCGAAGTGCCTTCCGGTTATCAGCGCCGGCGGGCAAAGGCGCAAATCGAAAAAACCGCGCGGGTGCAAAAAGTGACCATCACGCGCGATTTGGTGCTATCCGTGGTTGGCGATGTGATCGAAGATACGGAAAAATTATCGGAGCGAGGCAAATTGCAAAAAACAGAAAACGGCGAACAGGCGACTGAGCAGAAAATTTTAGACAAAGGCGAATACCAATGGACCGAAGATGCCTGGGCGCGACTTCAGCGCGTGCCGGAAGGGTTTATGCGCGACGGCACCCAAAAGCGCATGGAGGAATGCGCAAAGCAGCACAATACCACGCTGATTACTCTTGAAATCGCCGAAGCGGGCATCAAAGCCGGGTTGAAGGCGATGGAGGAGATGATTGCGAAACAGGCGGCCTCGAAAGAAAAGCAATAGAGGCGAAGGGGTGAAGAGGAGGAACATCGAATAAATGGAAATAACCGGTGTCATTTGGTTAGATGAAATCGTTGAGAAACTTGAATACAAACATCGAGTTTCAATTTATGAAGTGGAGGAAGTGATGAGTAGTAAGCCCCGTTTCAAAAAAATGCAGAAAGGACGTTTTCGTGGCGAAGATGTTTTTCGGGCGCTGGGGCAGACTTACTCGGGACGATATTTGGTGGTTATTTTTATTTACAAGCGGACAAAACAAGCGCTCGTTTTGAGCGCCAGGGATATGGATCAAAAAGAGCGGAGAAGCTATGGCAAAAAGTAAAAAAAATGGCAAAAAACGCGAACCGCTTCCGGAAAATTTTGACTCGATTCAAGCGTTATGGGACTTTTGGGATACTCGTAGCACAGCAGATTACGAGGACTTAATGGAAGATGTCGATTTTGAGGTTGACATTAAATCGAGCAAAATTTTTTGCGCGGTTGATAAAGAACTCGTCAAAGAACTACATAGCCGGGCGCAGCGGCGGGGTATTTCAACAGAAACCTTAATCAATCTTTTGCTTAGGGAAAAAATGGATGGAACGGTGCATGGTGAGTGATTTAATGTAAATCAGGATTTCCGGATGAACAAGGATTGACGTGAAAACATATAAAGACATCACTGGCGACGGCGGCTCAAATATTGTCGCACAAGTAACTGAACAGGCGCAAAAGCTGAGCGAGCGGCTGGCCTCGGTGAAGCACATCGTGGCGGTGATGAGCGGCAAGGGCGGCGTGGGCAAAAGCTCGGTGACGGTCAACCTGGCGTCGGCGTTGGCGCTGGACGGGCAGGCTGTTGGCATTGTGGATGCGGACATCAACGGTGCATCGATTGCCAAAATGGCCGGCGTGCGCGGGCAGCCGTTGCGCATCGGCAAAGCCGGCGTGCAGCCGGCTGTTGGCGAATTGGGCATCAAAATAATGTCGATTGACCTGTTTTTACCGGAAGAAAATGCGCCGGTGGTGTGGGATGCGCCCACGCAAAAAGACGCCTTCACCTGGCGGGGAATGGCGGAAGCCAACGCCATCCGCGAATTTTTTGCCGACACCGAGTGGGGCGCGCTGGATTTTTTGCTGATCGATCTGCCGCCGGGCACGGATAAATTGCCGAATATCGTCGATCTGCTGCCGCGAATTTCCGGCACGATCATCGTGACCATTCCGTCGCGCTTGTCGCAGTTCGTGGTGGAAAAATCCATCAAAATGGCCCGGGAAGTGCTGCAAGCGACAGTCATCGGCCTGGTGGAAAATATGTCGGCGTACGTCTGCGCGCATTGCGGAAAAACCGAGGAGTTGTTTCCCGGCGGACATCTGGAAAAGCTGGCGTCGGCGCATGATATTCCCTTTTTGGGAAAAATTCCCTTTGACCCACGAATGGCGCAGGCTGCCGACGAGGGGCGATTATTTTTGCCGGAAAACCGGAAATCACCTTCAGCAAAAGCAGTGTTTGAAATAACCGAACAAGTAAAGAAATTTCTGGATTGATAAAAAAAATGGTAAATGGCCGAATTGCTTTTTAACCATGTAGCCATTTGACCATACAGCCATTTTGATACTTTTAACCTAACCTGGACAAGCCCCCAAAGGGACAGGCTAGAACCAAACGGGATTTTCAGCTCAAACGATCGTAGTGGCATGGCATGCCATGCCACTACGGTGAATCGCACACTGCTTAATTTTTTGCCATAAAGTGACAGAAAATTATTTGTAAGACCCTGACGAATCACCAAGAGATCGATTGAGTTTATCGCAAAAGGAGAAGATTAATGAAATTTTTATGCATCGAATGCGACGAAGCAATGAAACTGATGGAAACGCGCGGTCCTGACGCCGGGTCGATGACGGTGATTTTTGGCTGCCCAAGCTGCGGGAAAAACATCGCGATGTTGACCAATGCCATGGAAACGCAGATGGTGCATTCCCTGGGCGTAAAAGTCGGCGGACGAACGGAACCGGCTCAACCGATGGAAACGCTGCGAAGCTCACTGGCGAATTCGGGCAAAAATATTGTTGTGAACGATGCTGAAGCAACGCCGGACGAATCAGCAGCGAATGATGCGGAAAGCGAGTCCAAATGCCCCTTCACTGGCATGGTTACCGAAGCGATGGAGAAAGAAGAAAGCACACTTAGCTGGACGGCTGAGGCGGAAGAGCGGCTAAAGCGGATTCCCTTTTTTGTGCGCTCAATGGTGCGTAAAAGCATCGAAAAACATGCCCGGGAACAGGGGCTTGCAGAAATTGACGCAGCCGTCATGGATGAGATGAAAAACGTAATGGGGATGTGATTTTCGAGTAAAAGTGTTCAAGTGCGATAGTTTTATCGTGCTACAGTAAAAAAATCAGCCAAGCGCAACCATTGTGGCGCTTTAACACTCGAACACGAAAACACCCCAACACTTGAGCACTGTTCGCTCTGACACTAAAACACCGTTTTAAATTGCTTACATTCAGAATATTTGTCCTATGGCTTCACCTGCTTGCCGTTGTCATCTGGATTGGCGGGATGTTTTTCAATGCGTTAATTGTAATGCCGGCGCTGCGAAAATCGCTTTCGTCACCGAGGGATTTTGCACGG
>CAYVDX010000411.1:0-4412 GCA_964450485.1 uncultured Calditrichaceae bacterium | reverse complement strand
TGAATGTTTTGCAGCCGTTTCAACGGCTTTCATAACGCTTGCTACACAACTACCTTTCGCGAATCAAAATTGATTATTAAACCCAGTCGCTTGCTTACAGGTTTTCAATTCATTAGCCGATGTTAATCTGATTCAATTTGAGCGCAAAACGATCCTGGGGCAACAACAGCCGGAACGGTCACAACCGTTCTCTAACCAACATAATACAAATTTTTGTAGGGACGGGTCGCTGCCCGTCCCTTTGGGAACCCCTTTGGGAACCCGTCTGCTGCTACGCTAAATCTTCGCCCCAAAATGGTTATGCACTCATTAAATGTAATGTTTTAGGAATGAAAATTGGCAATACGCAAAAAGAATCAAAAAACTCGTTTTTTTTTCTATTGCGAAGTCGTGCATTAGGAAGTTTGCAACACGGAATTCGTTCCGCTTGCCATTTCCTGCCGTTGTCGATCGATCCATTTGTGATTTTTTACCAATGTAATCGAATTCCCCTTCATATTAAAATCGATTTGATCTATGACATGGCGTATCAGCATAAAGCCGCGTCCGTAAGGTTTTGTGCTAACCTCGTCATCCCGCATCGCTTGAAGATATTTTTTCCAATCGAATCCGGGGCCTTCGTCGGCAATGGTTAGGGAAAAACGCTGTTTATTGTAATTCATCCTGATTTTTATCAATCGATCTCCAAATTTCGGGTCCCGCAACCGGCTTTCCCGAAGCGCCTCAAATCTCATTATTTTTTCAAAATCATCTCCCTTTATCACGGAAGGTAATTCCAAATTACCGTGTTCAATCGCATTGATTACTGTTTCCATTATGGCTACATGCCACTGGTTGTATTCATCGTGGCGGCAAAATCCTGAATGCAGCAAAAATTTTGCAATACAATGCGAAATAACCCCGGGATCCGCCTCCCGCGTGGGGATAGAAAAATCAGCCGTCATTGCGTCGGAGTATTCCCAAATGCGCGCTTTTTGCTCTTTTTTTAATTGATAGCGCAATACCTTTTCAACGGCTTTATGCACTTCATCAAGAGAGAATGGTTTTGTAATAAAATCCTGTGCACCATTTTTTATTGCGGAAATCGCATTGTCCAAAGAACGCAAACCGGTTATCATAACTACTGGCGTTTCTTCCTTCGTTTCACGGGCAATTTTGAGAAAATCAATGCCGGACATGCCTGGCAATCCAATATCGGAGAGAACCACGGCAATATCCGGCGTTGTATTCAAAATTTGCATGCCTTCTGTCGCATCCGACGCTTTTGAAACAATATAGGATTGTGATTCAAAAAACTCTGAAAGCAATTCCAATACTTCCGTTTCGTCATCGACAACCAAAATATGTTTTTTTACACGGCTCATTCGTTTGGATTTTTATTTTTCGATTGGAAATAATTGATCTAACTTGATTGATTTAAATAATTCAAGCAAATTTTCATTAATTCCCTTAATACGCATTTTCTTACCTTTGGAAACCACGTTTTTGTAAAAAATCAGCAATTTACCAATGCCCGAACTGGTTATAAAAGGCACGTAGGTAAAGTCAAAAATCGCTTCGGTGAAATCTTTGCCCATCAATTCCTGAAATTTATTTTTCAGTTCCTCGGCGTTCTCATTGTCAACCGCACCGATGATTGAAACATTCAGTGTACCATTTTGATGCCCATAATTAAATTCCATCGTTAAACTCCTTTTGGTTAAATCAAAATCCATTTATTGTCAATTTCAGTGATCGGTCTTTTGCTTTCTGACATTAACAGTTCGTCAATTATTTTGTTGTTATGCAAAAATACAATCCCTTTTTTCTGTGTCGCACACCTGTTTTTAACCGCAAATTTCGCTACTTAAAATTCATTTAGATGCCATCTTTTATCAGTCGTTGGGCAACCGGGATATCCGCTTCTGCCAAATCAAATGTCAACAGTTGTGGAATTTTGACCCACTGGATGTCTGAATGATCATTCATATATTTTATTTCATCGCGTAAAACGGCGAGATATGCGAGGAGTAGAATCGAGCGCTGATCGATCGCATGATTCACAATGTGATACGGGCAGATCACCTCAATTTCCGCCCCCATTTCTTCCATTATTTCACGTTTTAAACCGGTTTCCGGCGATTCACCGATCTTTATTTTTCCGCCGGGGAATTCCCATTTTCCGGCATTGCCAAGCCCGGGCTTTCGCTGCGCAATCAATATTTCATTTTGAGCATTGCTGATGATCGCGGCAAGTACCGGAATTATTTGATTTTGGGATGTTTGCATGAGGTCGGATATTTTTGAAAAAATCACACATTATAAATGAGAAACTTTTGATGCTACGCCAATTGTTTTTGAATTTCAATCAATATATTCTCAATAAGGCCGTCCGGTTCAGCCTTTGTTCGACAACCGGCAGCGTGTAAATGGCCGCCGCCGCCAAAGTTTCGCGCAACTTTATTGACATCGACAAGTCCCCTGGAACGAAAACTAACTTTTGTAATATTGTCTTCAAACTGGCGAACAAAAAGTCCTACTTCAACGCCTTTGATTGCCAGACTGTAATTAGACAACTCATCCGTATCGATTCTTTTTGAGTTTTGCATCAATTCAAGCGGCAGGGAAATCACGCAGACTTTACCGTTCAGCCGTAATTGCATATTTGCCAATCCATACCCAACCGTCTTCAGGGATTCAAATGAGTTGTTGAAAAACAAATGAGATGCGATTTGATTGCTGCTCGCACCTGCACCGGTCAGGTTTGCGGCAATTTCAAAATCGCGCTGACTGGTATTGGAAAAAGAAAACCGCCCGGTATCGTACATGATCCCGCTAAGCAGCAGGGTCGCAAGTTCTTTTTCAAAAGCAATATTGCCGCGAGATAGAATTTCATAGATCAGTTGACAGGTTGAACTGGCTGATGTATCCACGAATGAAATATCCGAAAGGTGTTCCTCGACCGGATGATGATCTATTTTCAAACAATATTCAGGAATCGGCAGGAGATTTGCGGAATCGCCAATTCGCGACTTCGACGGTACATCGACAATAACCGCGGCGTCATATTTTTGCGTCATGTTTTTGTTATAAGAGCGTATCTCATCAAATCCCCAGAGATAGTCGTATTTGGTTTCTTTTTCCTGGTCATGAAAAACGACTTCATACTTTTTTGACAGAAAATTTAAATAATAAGCAATGCTCAACGCCGCGCCGTACGCATCGCCGTCCGCGCTAAGATGTGCTGTGATCAGAAAATTGTCATGTTTGTCAAAAAAATCTAAGATTTGTTCACAAATATTATTCAAATTCCCCATCTCAAGTTTCCCTGTGCCATTTTCAAACAACGAGTGTATCGTGCAGAAAGTTAGAGTTTAGCAACTTACTATTTTGAATCGACCGGCGTTCTTTATTAATTAATGTCGCAAAGATGTTACGTATAAATATAATCTAAATTAATGTGGAATACTAACGACAAATTCAACCTCAATTTGATCATCGGACGAAGCAGAAATAATTAAAATTTTTCTTTGAAAGGGGATTTTTGAATGATAACTTTATGCCCGTTATGAGATACCACCTGCTTTGTATCTCACTTTGATGCGCCCGTAGTTCAATTGGATAGAACGCTTGACTACGGATCAAGAGGTTGGGGGTTCGAGTCCTCCCGGGCGTACAATTTTTTCACCGATGCCCCAAAATTGCGCCACATGCTTGATACCAATCACGACTACTGGATGAATTTAGCGTTTCGAGAAGCGCAAAAAGCGTATCAGCTAAAGGAAGTTCCGGTAGGAGCTGTCATTGTTTCAGATAATCGCGTTATTGCAAAAGGGCATAACCTGATCGAAAAATTGCAGGACCCGACCGCTCACGCAGAGATGATGGCAATAACCGCCGCGGCAGAACATCTTGGTTCAAGACGCCTTTTAGACACGACAATTTTTGTAACGCTCGAGCCGTGTGCAATGTGTGCGGGAGCAATCGTTTTGGCGCGGATTCCAACATTGGTATTCGGAACAAGAGACCCCAAATCCGGCGCTTGCGGATCGATTTTCAACATTGTTCAGGAACAGCGGCTAAATCATCAAGTAGAAATCGTCGAAGGTGTTTTACAAAATAAATGTTCGCTGATTTTAGCCGATTTTTTTAAAAAGCTGCGCGATGTGAATTAAATTATTATCTTTGAGCGGCAGGTAATCTCAGTTGGAGAAGTGGCCGAGTGGCTGAAGGCGCACGCTTGGAAAGCGTGTATCCCGGCTTTCCGGGATCGTGGGTTCGAATCCCACCTTCTCCGCAAAAAAAAGCAGCATTTAATGCTGCTTTTTTAGTACGAAAAATCAGAATTAATCCACCTTCCAGGTATCACCGGAGATCAGTAATTGCTTGAGGTCTCCCCTACCCTTCTTTTTGGTCACTTCGTCCATCTGGCT